>JAGPWA010000116.1 GCA_018066715.1 Porticoccus sp.
GTTCCCATACGGTGACCGGATACATTGATCACATCATCAACGCGGCCTGTAATCCAGTAGTAACCATCTTCATCACGGCGGGCACCATCACCAGTAAAATAATACCCAGGGTAAGTACTGAAATATGTATCGATCAGCCGCTGATGATCCCCGTAGACGGTACGAATCTGACCCGGCCAACTACCACTGATGGCCAAATTACCCTGTGCAGCACCGTCCAGAATATTACCATCTGCATCCAGCAATACCGGCTTAACCCCAAAGAGTGGTAGTGTGGCAGAACCCGGCTTTAATGCAGTAACACCCGGCAGTGGAGCAATCATGGCTGCACCTGTTTCAGTCTGCCACCAGGTGTCGATAACTGGGCAGCGCTCCTCACCTACCACACGGTAATACCATTCCCAGGCCTCAGGATTAATTGGCTCACCAACTGAACCCAATAATCGCAATGAATCCCGCGATGTGCAGCTGACCATTTCGTCTCCCTGCGCCATCAATGCTCTAATCAGGGTAGGTGCTGTATAGAGGCTATTTACCTGGTGCTTATCGACCACCTCCCACAACCGTGAGGCATCGGGATAAGTTGGCACACCTTCAAACATTACTGTTATCGCTCCATGACAGAGAGGGCCGTAAACGATATAGCTGTGACCAGTAATCCAGCCGACATCTGCTGTACACCAAAAGACGTCTCCCTCCCTATAATCAAATAGGTATTGATGTGTCATTGTTGCCTGAAGCAGATAACCCGCCGTACTGTGAACGACACCCTTTGGCTTTCCAGTCGAACCAGAAGTGTAAAGGATGAATAAGGGATCTTCAGCGTCCATCAACTCATAGGGGCAATCGGGACTGGCTGCATCAATCGATGATTGATAATCAAGGTCACGCCCTTCCCGCCAGGCCACTTCCGCCCCTGTCCTTTTAACTACCAGCACTGTACCCACATTAGGACAGTCATCGATAATTTTATCGAGGTTGGCTTTCATCGGCACAAACTTGCCACTGCGAACCGCCTCATCCATGGTAATCACAGCCTGGCAATCTGAACCGAGAATTCGGTCTTTTAGCGCTTCGGCAGAAAACCCTCCGAATACCACCGAGTGAATCGCACCTATTCGCGTGCAAGCCAGCATAGCTACCGCTACTTCTGGCACCATACCCATATAAATACACACCCGATCTCCGCGCTTTATACCACGGAATTTCAACACATTGGCAACACGACAAACTTCATCATGTAGTTCCGCATAGGTGATTTTTCGGTCTTCTTCAGGGTCATCACCCTCCCAGATAATGGCGACCTGGTCACCTCGATTTCCTAGGTGACGATCCAAGCAATTAGCAGAAACATTTAGTTGGCCATTTAAAAACCAACGTGTTTCACCCCGGCTAACATCATATTCATTCACTTTATCCCAAGGCTTATCCCAACTAAGGAATTGGGACGCTTGCTCACTCCAAAATTGATCAGGCGTCTCGATGGATGCCTTATACATACGCTCATATGATTCGACATTGAGCTGAACACTGCACCTCATCTCATCACTAACTGGATACAGCTTCTCACCTATAATATCCATCCCATCACCTACACATTCTAGTTTTTATTTCTATAAAAATGGGCCCCAAGGGGCCCATTTCACTTTTACTGTCATGTAACATCACGGCATTTAGCCTGCTGTTACCATAGCCTATTTAGGCAATTTGAAAGTCCAAACAGAGCCACCCTGATTCAGGTTTTTAACCAGTTTGGCCACCTCTCCACCCCAGAGTGGAACTGCACCACCCCAACCAGAAACAACAGTGACAAACTGTTCACCATCCTGCTCCCAGGTAATAGGTGAACTAACAACACCGGAACCGGTATTAAACTTGTACTCTATCTCACCCGTTTTAGCGTTGAAGGCCATCAAATAACCTTCTGGGTTACCCATAAAGACCAGATTACCTGCCGTTGCCAGCACGCCACCCCAAAGAGGAGCAGGGTTTTCGTATTCCCAAACCACTTTACCGGTCTTAGGATCAATTGCTTTCAACGCACCAATGTGGTCGTCAAAAATAGGTTTAATTGTGAAGCCTGCACCAAGATATGCAGCACCTTTCTTATAGGCAGTTGGTTCATTCCAGATCTCCATGCCCCATTCATTGGAAGGGACATAAAACAGGCCCGTTTGCTGGCTATACCCCATAGGCATCCAGTTTTTACCACCCAGGAAAGACGGTACTGCAAAAACAGACTCACCCTTCTTCATTTTTTTGGGGTCACCGGGACGGTTACTAGGGTCAAAAATTGGAGCGCCGTTTTTATCCAACCCTTTGGCCCAAGTAATATTTTTCACAAAGGGGAAGCCACGGATAAACTTACCGTTAGTTCTATTCAACACATAGAAGAACCCGTTACGGTCAGCTGTTGCAGCCGCCTTTACTGTCTTTCCATTCTCCGTGTAATCAAACGAGATCAGTTCGTTAACACCATCATAATCCCAACCATCATGCGGGGTGGTTTGGAAGTGCCAATCAATTTTCCCGGTATCCGGGTCAATCGCCAAACGTGACGTACTGTACAGGTTGTCACCTGGACGAAGGTGAGAGTTCCAGGGTGCAGGGTTACCGGTACCAATAAAAATACGATCGGTATCAGGGTCATAGGTACCGCCTAACCAGGTAGCTGCTCCGCCGTTTTTCCACATATCGCCCGGCCAAGTTTTATTAGCTTTACCACCAGTGATACCATTTTCCTTACCGTTTAAAAAGCCCATGTGGCCTTCTACAGTAGGTCGCATCCAGACCAGCTCACCATTTTTAGCATTGCGAGCTTCTACCTTACCAACAATACCAAACTCGCCACCAGAGACACCGGTAACGACCATTCCCTTAACGATTAAAGGCGCTGCAGTATAAGAATAACCAGCCTGATAGTCGCCTAACGTTTTCTTCCATCGAGGCTTACCTGTCTTGATATCCAGCGCTACCAGCTTAGCATCCAAAGTACCGAATATGACCAAATCGTCATAGAGTGCAGCCCCACGGTTGACCACGTCACAACAGGGCATAATACCGTCAGGTAAACGTGCATCATATTGCCAAAGCTCTTCGCCAGTACGAACATCAATAGCATAAATTCGAGAGTAAGAACTGGTCACGTACATGACGCCATCCTTCACTACCGGCTGTGATTCCTGCCCTCTCTGTTTTTCACCACCGAATGAAAATGCCCACTTTGGACTCAGTGATTTTACTGTCTCAGTGTTAACCTGTTTCAGTGGGCTATAACGCTGCCCTCTGGGACCAAGCCCATTAGAGACCACATCACCCGTGGTCGACTGATCATTTAACACATCTTTATCAGTCACGTTGGCCACAACTGGTGCTGCCATCATTCCCGTTATTAAAGCTGCTATAGCAACAGTGGCAAGCGCAGGCCCTTGTATTTTTAGTTTGGCTCTCATCTGATCTTTCCTCTTAACGTTACTTGATAGGCAACAACAGGGACTGCTAGGAAATCATTTGTATGCTATTTGTTTTTATTACCTGACAATAATTTATTGCCGAATAAATAAAATCTTAAGCCCTGTCTACCCACACCGATTTACCGTTAGGCCGGACACAGTGTTCAGTGGTGCCCAGAATTTAGTATGTGGTACCGCCCCATCACCAACAATAAAACTAGCGGACAGTATTTCTCCTCAATTAGTAGTAGTTTTATAGTAGGGGCTTGCTACCACAACTCCCTCTGATTTATATAAGGGGATATGTCGCAGTGATAGGGTAGTAGATATTATTCAGGAGTATATAAGGCCGGGACTCGATAACTAAGCCCCTGCTGCTGAAACAGTTGCATCACTTCACCACTATTAATGGCCTGCTCAATGAGTTCTTCTATGGTATGCGCCAATTGACGATTAGCCTGACCGACTGCCAACCCTACATCCCAGAAGGGCTTGCTCAGTTCCCCCAAACCATCATCATCGATATCGTAATTTTTAGCCTGCTTTCCCGCCCCCCACTCAATCTGACTGCGCATACCCACCACAGCAGCGAGGTCATCTGACTCAAAAGCGGCAAATGCAGCGAATACATCGGGGTAATGAACCACATTTTTCCTCAACCGACCAAGAAAAGCGCCACTGAAATAAAAATCGGGTAATGTGTCAATTTCAACACCTACTTTTTGGTACTGAAAAATAGCCAGCGTACGAACAGCCTTAACTTTACTTAAATCTCTAGCCAACACCCATTGCTCTTGCTGGTACGGCCCAAACATCACCACATTTTCATTTTTAAGCGCCCCATAACCATCAATGGCATAAGAGAACTCCCTATCATAAGGGACTCTCATCATCAAATCGGCAACAAGCCTGTTGTTAAGGGCATGGCCCTTCCACACAGCATTGCGCAAATCATCCTCAACAGTTTCATCTGCGGTTAACCAAAACCACCGTGGCTCCACGTTCAACCTGCTGGCGATTAACTTGCCTATTTCAATATCAATCCCCGAAGGATGTTGCTTGTCATCGAGATAAGAGTAAGGAGGGAAATCTCGATACACGGCTATCTCGATATAACCCGATGCCGTCACCTCATCCAGCGTTCTCGCTGTACACATAACACTCACGGAAACAGCGGCTACAAACGAAAGGCAACGACACAGGAGAGCGGCTAATTTATTCCTCACAAATCACTCTTCATAGGGTCGAGTATCGAGGTAAGAGCGAATCGCCCACATCGCCTCTTGATTCATGATACCTTCGAAAGGAGGCATATAAATCCGACCATCAATAACCGCCCCCTTACGTACACGACCAATAAACCATTCGTCAGATTCGGCCTTATCAGTCCAATCCAGCTCATCATTTAACTTCCGTAAATCTGGCGTAATACCGCCAGACACCGCTTCCAACCCATGACAGCGAGCACAATTTTGTGTGTAGGCTGACATCCCAATCTCAATGGCTTTTTCATTGCCACGATAGGGGTTTTCTTCAACCCACGCCTCTAGCGTATCAAGCCCCTCTGTATTCACAGCCTGCGGAGTAACATCACCATGACTATAGAGATTAGCACTAATAAAATAAGCACCTAACAGCAGCGCTGGCTTGTAAAGCTTTGCTATCTTCATATATTGACCTCACTATCATTTTCAAACAGAAATTATCCTTATGCGCCACAATCTTTCATAAGCACACGCTAGGAAACCCTGCTCAGCTGAAATTTTTTATCATTTTTGACGATACAAGTTTTGCGGTTACACCCACACCTGTGGTTGCCGCCATTGTATATAACATCGTACCGGAAGAAGGGCACACCTCAATGCTACTTTGGTACACTCAACGACAATATTCCCACCACTTACACAGACATTCTTTTTTCCGAGTTAAGCATAGACCACGAAACGAGCAAAAGGTTATCCATACCTCGGCCTACCCATATTAGACTTTAGGCGCAAACATGTTATCCCTTTTGCGTATTGCGTCCACCTTGTCTATATCAGTACCATTGGCTTACTAAACACCTAGCTGGTGCCGGAGCAATCCTTGTTCATGAAAGCTACTATGACCAGTATTCATCATCACAACACCGTACTGGCCATTATATTAATGGCGTCTTTTTTATTTACGGTACCTCTCGCATCTGCAGGGGCAGTAGAATCGTTAACCATCCCTATACTCTACCTGCATCAGACCATTGACCGTCCACCAGTACTATCCAATATTCATGTACCACCAAAAGACAGCGGCATCAAAGGTGCAGAACTGGCCATTCATGACAGCAACACTACCGGTCGATTTCTCAATCATCACTATCAGCTGCAATACATCAGCGCCAATGACCTAAAAACAGCCCAGCAACAAACGAAACAATGGCTTCAACAAGGTCATCAACTGATTCTGGCACACCTGCCCGCTAAAACACTGGTATCACTGGCCAACACCCCCGGCATTCAGGGGAAAGCCATACTGATAAATATTGCCGCAAAAGATGATGAGCTGCGCACTCAGCACTGCACCACCGGCCTGCTACACGTTATCCCCAGCCGCGCCATGCTGGCCGATGCCTTGGCTCAGTTTTTGGTGGTTAAACGCTGGAGGAAATGGCTGTTAATTCGTGGAGGGATGCCCGAAGACAAGGCCTTTGCCAAAGCAATAAAGCGCTCGGCTAAACGATTTGGCGGAAAGTTACTCGAGGAAAAACACTGGCGTTTTGATACTGACCTGAGGCGCACCGCTCAACAGGAACTCCCTCTATTCACTCAAACTGATGACTACGATATCACTCTGGTCGCCGATGAGGCTGGCGATGTCGGCGAGTACATACCCTACAATACCTGGCGCCCCCGTCCCGTTGCAGGAACACAGGGACTCACGCCTCTGGGATGGCACGCTGTAGTGGAACAATGGGGAGCTATTCAGCTGCAAAATCGCTTTAGATCTCATGCCCAGCGCCCAATGAACGACATTGATTACGCGGCATGGGTCGCGGTACGAGCCATTGCTGAAGCGGTCACTCGCACCGGCGATCAGGATGCCAGTACACTGTATAGCTATCTGTTCAGTGAACACTATGAGCTCGCTGCATTTAAAGGGCGAAAATTGAGTTTTCGTCCCTGGAATGGCCAGTTGCGTCAACCCATACCACTGGTACATCCAAGAGCGCTAGTCAGCCAGTCACCCCAACCCGGCTTTTTACACCCTCACTCAGAGCTGGATACACTGGGTTTTGATAAAGCTGAAGTCAGTTGCCACTATCGGTTAACCCTATGAAACGACGTTTATTGATTTCTCTCACCAGCCTCTGTATGACCATACTCTTGCCCCACGGCTACGCCTCGGGTGCAGATCTCGCCTATATCTCCAATGAAAAGGACAATACACTGTCAGTGATTGACCTGAATTCATTTGACGTTGTAAACACGATTTCCGTGGGCCTTAGACCCCGCGGAATCACCTTCAGCCATGATCAAAAACAACTGTATATCTGTGCCAGTGACTCTGACAGCATACAAGTCATGGATATAGCGAGCCTACAGGTCATCTCTGACCTACCATCGGGAGAAGACCCCGAACAATTTGCCCTGCATCCCAATGGTCAACACCTATATATTGCCAACGAAGATAGCGCCGTCGTCACAGTGGTAGACACTCAATCTCGCGAAGTCATCGCTCAAGTCGATGTCGGTATCGAACCTGAGGGCATCGCCGTCAGTCCCGATGGGAAATGGGCCGTGAACACCTCCGAAACAACAAACATGCTGCACTGGATAGACACCAGCACCTTTACCTTGGTAGACAACACACTGGTCGGCCAACGCCCCAGACATGTAGAGTTCAGTGATGATGGGAAAATACTCTGGGCCTCCTCCGAAATCGGTGGCACTGTCACGGTTGTTGATGTTGCCAGCCGCAAGCCAATGAAGATCATTGACTTTAAAATTCCAGGTGTACACCGGGATCGCATCCAGCCCGTAGGAATAAAACTGACCAAAGATGGCCGTTATGCCTTTGTTGCTCTAGGACCGGCTAACCACATTGCCGTTATCGACAGAACCACCTATGAAGTAGAAAGCTACCTACTGGTGGGACGGCGTGTTTGGCATATGGCCTTTGCCAAAGATCAACAACTGCTATTAACCACCAATGGGGTGAGCGGCGATGTGTCCGTTATCGACATCGAAGACCTCGAAGTCATCAAAAGTATCAAGGTTGGCCGCTACCCTTGGGGAGTGGCGGTAAGCCAAAAATGAATACACCTATGACCGAATTGGCCGTCAACGTGCAAAACACCAGCTATTACTATGGCCGTGACTGTGCGCTTAACAATATCAACTTTACCTTGAAGTCAGGCCAATTCCTGGCTTTACTGGGAGCTAATGGTGCAGGTAAAACCACCCTGTTTTCCTTGCTAACCCGCTTGCTACAATCTCCATCTGGATCGATTGAATTGTTTGGACATCACTTGCAGGCTTCGCCCGGAAAGGCACTACAGCAAATGGGCATTGTCTTTCAACAAAGCACACTGGATTTAGACCTCACCGTAGCTCAGAACCTTGCCTATCACGGCGCCCTCCACGGCCTGTCTTCCCGTAAAACTAAACAGCGGATGGCCGTCGAATTACAGCGCTTTGATCTGTCCAATAGGGCCGGCGATAAGGTGAGAGAATTGAATGGTGGACACCGTCGTCGACTTGAAATTGCCCGAGCCCTGCTACATAGCCCTCGCCTGTTACTGCTGGATGAGGCCACCGTCGGCCTAGACATTGAAACCAGGCAAAATATTAACAAACATATTCGGCAACTCTGTATAGATGAGAACATTGCCGTACTGTGGACCACCCACTTGATCGAAGAACTCGGCCCCGGTGATGATATTCTGATTTTGAATCAGGGCGACATCATTGCCCGCGGGTCTGGACAACAGCTTATGGAGCAACACCATGTGCCAGACATGACAACCCTGGTGATTCAGCTAACAGGGCTACAGCCATGAGGATGTCTGCCTATATCAATGGCTTTCGCGGTGTTCTACTGCGTGAATTACTGCGGTTTATTCATCAGCGATCCCGCCTTCTGGCCTCTCTGGTTCGCCCCTTATTATGGCTGGTTGTCTTTGCTGCAGGGTTTCGCGCCGCACTGGGTATTGCCATTATTCCACCCTATGAAACCTATATAACCTATGAAGTTTATATCGTGCCGGGGCTAGTCGGCATCATTGTGCTGTTTAACGCCATGCAAAGCTCGCTTTCAATGGTCTATGATCGTGAAATGGGCAGTATGCGAGTCCTATTGACCAGTCCATTACCGCGAGCCTACTTGTTGATCTGCAAGCTACTTTCCGGAGCTCTAACCTCACTATTTCAGGTCTTCGGATTCTTATTGATTGCCCGGTTATTTAACGTGAATCCACCTCTGTTTGGCTATCTGTGGGTCTTACCTGCTACCTTACTGGGCGCTTTGATGCTCGGCGCGTTGGGCTTGCTGCTATCTTCACTGATCAGGCAATTGGAAAATTTTGCCGGGGTCATGAACTTTGTGGTATTTCCCATGTTTTTCCTATCCTCAGCCCTTTATCCTCTATGGAAAATGCGCGAGGCTAACGAGCTTATTTATTACATCTGTGCTGCCAACCCCTTTACCCACGCAGTTGAGTTGATCAGGTTTGCATTGTATGCACAATTTAATGCCCAGGCGTTTTGGATCACCACTATCACCGCTCTGATCTTAACCGGTACAGCTATCATTAGTTATGATCCCGGACGGGGGCTATTACAACGCAAACGTTAGCCGCCTGCCAGCTTATTCACTACCATGAAAATGCCGACCGAAACGCTTCATTTCCCAAAACCAAATGTATTACCCATATACTAAGAGTCTTAGGTACTGATAACAGAGGTCTATCACTATGAATCATATTCTTATTGCCGACGACCACCCGTTAATCCGAGAGGCGATTGGCTCGGCTATTTCGAAAAAATTTGAAGACACACAAATCGCCGAAACATACGATCTCGATTCCACATTGGAATATGCAGAGAAAAACCCGGATATCGATCTCATTCTGCTGGACCTGAACATGCCGGGCATGAACGGCCTTAATGGTATCGTCAACCTGCGCAGTGCACACCCAGATATTCCTCTAGTCATACTCTCTGCAGAAGAAAATAAAAATATCATTCTGCAAGCCGTCACTTATGGGGCAGTGGGCTTCATTACCAAATCTATGCCTCGCGAAAAAATCACCGAGGCCATCAGTCAAATTCTGAATGGGCAGATTTATCTACCGCCAGATATTATTCGGCAATCAAGCGCACAAACGACCAGTACAAATCATGAAAACACCGGCTCCATCGACCCCAAACTCATCTCATCATTAACTCGACGACAGCTTGTCGTCTTCAAATATATGGCCAAGGGTGATTCCAACAAACAGATAGGGTACGAACTCCATATCGCCGAAACCACAGTCAAAGCCCATGTCTCGGCTATACTGAGAAAGCTGAAAGTCCACAATCGTTTGAAAGCTGTACTGTGTGCATCAAGCGTTAACTTTGATCAATACATGCGTCAGTAGCCTGTCACCTCAAACACTAGGTCTGGATTACGAAAACAGATTGTCCAGCAAGGATCGTAATTTTAGCGGTTTGACTGGTTTGTTGAGCAACCGATAACCGAGGTCACTCGCCCGTCGCCTCAACTCTTTGGTGTAGTTAGCTGTAATCAGCACCACCGGAAGACGATAAGATAACTGTTCTTGAACAAGATTAATTGCATCAAAACCGGTGGCGCCATTATCAAGATGATAATCGGCGATCATTAGCTCCGGCGGCGGTGTCAGTGTCTCCTCCCACACCTCCAGCTCCTCCACAGTCTGTACTGCGATGACATCACAACCCCATGACGAGAGCACAAGACTCATCCCCCTACAAATAGACTCCTCATTATCAATGATCAATATCCGTCTTCCTTCCAAGAAATTATTTTGTCCAATGGGCAATAATACATTCGGTTTTTTCTGTGTCTCTTCTCCATAGGGGACGCAAATTGAAAACACTGAACCTCGCCCCGGTATGGATTTAACACAGACTTCACTACCCAGCACCTCGGCCAGTTTTACAACAATAGCAAGCCCCAGGCCCAAGCCTTTTTCATCCCGCAATTTTTTGGCATGTACCTGTTGAAACTCATGAAATATCAACGGCAACTGATCTGCAGTCAAGCCCACACCTGTGTCATAGACCTGAATTTCCAAACCTTGTTGACGACGTCTACAACCCAGCCGTATCTTTCCACTTTCGGTATAACGTATGGCATTGGTCAGAAAATTCCTAAGAATGCGCGCCAGTAATTGACTGTCAGTATTTACAACCACATGACAGTCAATATAGTTAAAATCCAGCCCAACAGCTTGAGCCTGCTTGTGAAATTCAGCCGACAAAATGGATAGCAAATCATTGATCACAAAAGAATCATATACTGGTTCAACAACACCAGCCTCTAACCTTGATATATCCACTAGGGTTGTAATAATGGATTCCACATCGTTCAAAGAACAGTTTAAGGATGTTGCCAGGCTACGCGTTTCCTCCGACAGTGGACTTTCCAATAATGCTGTTGAAAATAACCTAGCTGCATTAAGAGGTTGAAGCAAATCATGCCCCGATGTAGTCATAAATTTGACCTTAGATTTAATCGCTTCTTCTGCATCTAATGTCGCTTTAATCAAATCCTTCTCTATCAGTGCACGCTCTTGTATCTCCAACTGTAACTGTTCATTCAAGTCTTTAAGTTCTCTAGTCCGTTCGGACACTCGATGTTCCATATGCTGATAGGCATATTTTAATTGCTGTGTAGCACCACGGCGCTCAGTGATGTCCGTATAAGTATTAACATAACCCCCACCTAGAATTTGATTACTGCGAATATCAAGTACTACACCGTTAGAAAGTTGCTTCTCCTTTTCATAAATAGCTAATGTGGTATCTGATTTTTTCTGTAATGAAAGAAATATTTTTGACTCTTCATACACCTCTGTTCCTTTCAACAGTAAAAGGTAATCATCACCACTATTTATTTCTGATATGGGCAAGCCAATCAATTCAAGAAACCGTTGATTCCAGGACTCTATCTTATTATCAGCATTTACCAGAGATGCACCCTGCTGAAGGTTGTCCAGCATTGATTGCAAAATACGATTCTTCTCTGCCAGCACTCTCTCTTGGCGAGCAAATTCATTCTCTTTAATTTGGGTAATATCGGTGTAGACCACCACCAAACCATTATCACTGGTAGGCCGCTCTGACATTTGCAACCAGCGTCCATCAAGAAGATGGAGTACTCTGTCACCGATCTCTCCAGCTGACTCTTTAGCTATTGATATCTCGGTTTTCAACACCTCTGTAGCCTGTATCGAATCGTGAATCTCATACTCATGAGACATTTCCAGCAGCTCACCCAGTCGTGTCTCACCAATCGTAATGCTAATACCGGAATTCTTCCAAAATTCATAAAAACATCTGTTGGCCAGAATCAACCGATGATCCTGATCAAACAGTACAATCGCATCCGAGACATTCTCAATCAGATCATAAAGACGCTGACGACTGAGTTCTGATTCCAACCTAGTACGAGAAAGATCAAGTGTCGCAGCTTCTAACTTACTCTGGGCCTGACGTAATTTCAGGGCTTTTGTTTTAACTTTTTCTGCCAACAATGCTGCATTCTGAAAAGAGCTGTAAGCACTACTGAGATTGCCCCAACCCATCTCAACACGCTGCATGAGAACGGCATTTATCTTGTTGAGCTTCTCATTTTTGTACTGCAGTGCATCCCTCTCAACTCTTAAGTTGAATAGTTCTTTCTCCACTTGTGTACTATTTTCGACCGACATGATTCCAGGCTCTATTCTCTGTTGGTTATCAGTCATTAATCCGAGCCTCCAACCTGCCAATTGCCACACCAGTAAACGAATGGTTCATATGCAAACTATCGTGCTGCTCACCATAGGCGCTAAAACCAATCACGTTGTAACGCTGATAGAGTTTTGACAATTGCTTTGACAGATCTTTCTTCTCAGCCCAAATACAACGGTGAATACAGTCACAACTAATAATTAGCTGCGGGTCACCAAGCCCATCAACCACATCAAACATCATCCCCTTAAAGTGATCGATCATTCCTGTATCATATGCCTTGGTCAGCACTACACCAGAATCAATGGCACAGAAGAAGGTCAGACTAAGATCATCATTGACCTGCTGAATAGAGCGAATGTACAGATGCTCACCGACCTGTACTGACAGTGGGTGTAAAGCAAACTGGGTACTACAGAGTTGATCCAGCGACAACCCCATGATGCGGCAATACTCCAATGCTGCCGGCTCAGCATTAAATTCAATCGCCACCCGCTTCGCTGGGTCTGCCTTGGTAACCACCAGCTTCTCACTACCAGCCATAAAATGGTGTCCGTGAATTACGTCAAAAGGACACACCGTATTAATAAAGATCATCACCGCAGCATTATTGTGAAACTCACCATCCACATACACATAGGTATCGTTAAAATTCAGGTTATCGCCAGCAGACCCACCTACCAACGGTATCCCATTTAAGGCATCGTTCAGCGCACGCAGAACCAGCTCTTCGCAAATCGAGAGTCCATCCAACAGGGACAACACAAAACTGTGAGTGAACACCTCAGCAATCGCCTTTTTCTGCAACCTTTCAACCTTTCTGTGTACCACTTCGTAAGCGTCCTCCGCAGAGAAGGCCGCCAAATTATTAAAAAGCAGTGTTTCGACAACAAACTGGTCTGTAGGCAAACTGAATGCAGTGATGGAATGTTGGGTCAATCCCTTTTGAGATATCTCTCCTGCCGTGGTACAGCCCACAACCGGGACCGATTGAAACAGCTCGACCAACGTGCTCCCCAATAATGTAAGATCATAATCAGGAGAACAGAAAAAAATCACGCAGGCGGCATCTGACGAACCCAGTTTCTGCCAAATTTCCTGTGCAGCCTCTCGCCCATCACAGGTATTGGAAACCGCTGTCAGGATGCCATCACGTTCACTCTCCACCTTGGACAATGAGGGTCCATTAAGATCGTCTTTTGTCATGATGTTTCAACTCCTTTATTCAATACCTTATGCCCTACTCCAAGACGCGCCCTTCCAATAGATTGGGATAACGTGTCAGTAACTGTTGCTTAAACACCTTTACCGCCTGAACGCCCATGGCCCTTGGCCTCTCAATGGCAACCGGAATATCTAATATTACCGATGCTGGCCCAGGGCTAAAAAACACCAGTCTGTCGGCCATGACAATGGCCTCATCCAGACTGTGTGTCACAAACAATACCGCTGAATTTTTTTTCTGCCACCATTCCAATACCAAATGGCGTAGCCGATCTGCATTGGGTCCATCCAGTGAAACAAACGGTTCATCCATCAAGAGCACATCTGGATCGTGTAATAATGCCCGAGCCAGTGCAACACGGCGCTGCATACCACCCGACAACTGACTGGGGTAACTGTTGAGGCTATCCCCTAATCCAACATCCTGCAAAACTCGTTTGGCTGGCTCTCGTGAGCACCCACCGGTAACAAGCCTGACATTATCGAGAACGGTCAGCCAGGGCATCAATCTGGCATCTTGGAACAGATAGCCAACCTGCGGAACCCTACCATCCACCGCATTCAGTTTAATCTTGCCAGAAAACTGTCTATCGAGGCCGCTAACAAGCTGTAAAAGTGTCGTCTTTCCCGAGCCTGAAGGCCCCAATATTGCGACAAACTCACCGGGGTTAACTATCAGATTGAGGTTGGAAATAGCGGACTGCTGGCTACCCTCATATGATTTCTCTTCAATGGACACCCCGATCATCCACGCCACCTCATAACAGATTTCTCCCAGGGGCGGATCAACAGTACCTCTATCGACAAAATCAGTAATACAAACGCACTGGTGTAGGCCAATATTCCCGTTATATCAAAATACTGGAAGAAAACACCCAACTGAAAACCAACACCATCACTGCAACCTAGCAACTCAACAACCAGAACAATCTTCCAGACAAGTGCCAAACCCGAGCGAGTCGCAGCTAAAAAATAGGGGTAGAGTTGGGGTAGATAAACCTGAAAAAAACTACGCCACCAAGGCAGACCAAAAACCCGTGCAACCTCCAGCAGCTTAAAATCAATTGCTCTCGCGCCCTCTCTGAAAATAACAATCATCGAGGGTGCTTTGTTGATGACAACAGCACTAATCACAGACAGCTCATTAAGACCAAACCAGATAAAACACAGAATAATCACTACCAGTGCCGGAATATTTAATGCTATGGTCACCACGCCATCCAACAACGAATCCAGCCAAGGCAAATGGCCCATAGCAATACCAAGAAATGCACCCAGTAATATTGCTGAAAAAAAACTTCCTAACACTCTCAGCACCGTCACCCACAATTGCTGAGGTAATTCACCTGAGTCCCATTGAGCCAACAGGCGTGTAAATACCTCAGGTGGCGAAGGTAACATACTCGGCTCAAACCACCAGACAACCAGCTGCCACAAACACAGAAAGCCAACAATAGATAACCAGCGCAGCAGAGCTTTTAGGTGCCGTTGTCTCATACTGCTACCCTACCTCTAACTCCATCCACACACTAAAATACATCTAACCACACCCTATTAGACCTATTGTCGACCGAGGTTGTACTGCCGCCAGAACACATCCTCTGGTACTTTATTTTCCCATGCATTAACTGAAGATACTGTGGACCCAGCAACAATTGTATAAATTTTTTCTATGGCCGCTATCTCGGGATCAGAAAATTGTCGAGGAATTCCCTGCCGATACCCTGCCCGCATCTCCTCGAATAATTGTTGGTCCGCAACATGCATACGAGGCCTCAACACATCCCACTCCAAATCCGATGTAAGCAATAATTGTTTTGCCTCATAAGAAGCCGCCAAAAAGGCATTAGCCAAAGCACTATTCTTAACCCCCCACTCCCGCTTAAACACCCAACCCAACATTGGCACTGATTCCGTCAAAGCTACATGCTGCAAAACATCCCTCAGGGTTAACAGAGAACAAAAACCTTTAGCCTTCAACACAATACTGTAGTGCCAATAATTAAGCACCGCATCAATTTTTCCTGTATCTGCAAGGGCGTTCAATAGGGGGGGAGCAGCAAAACGCACGGTCACCCGATCAGCCAGATCATAGCCCAACACATCCCTAGTATAAGCGCGATACAACAGCCAGTTCTTATCCTCAGAACCACCGGCCACACCCAACACCTTGCCACCAAGCCCATCAATACCTTGATTCGCCAAATCACATGGCCCCACCAATTCTCCTACAGCCGTTGAATAGGGGAAGTAACGGAAATAGCGTCCATTTTGTTGCTGCTTAAACACCCACAACCAGTCAGTCACCATCACGTCAGATGCACCAGCCTGAACTGATACTGCAATTGCGCTAGGTGAGATTAGTTCTTGTACAGCAAGGTGAAAACCGTGCTTCTTATCTAATTGGTGGCGACGAATAACATCCAGCTCCCAATTAACGGTACCAAACTTTAACGCCGCCACACGCACCTCAGGCAATTCTCCAGCAGTGACGGACAACGGTAATAGCACCAGGAGAATCAGTATTAATAGCATCGACTGGAAACTCGTCACTCCGTGTTAACCTTTTGCAATCAAGGTGCGAGAATTCTTCATATTCCGGAACAGTAACGGAACATCAACCTTGGTCTGACAGTTGGCCCGTGCCACCGCATCCGTAATCTGCCCGTGCTGAGGAGATTTACTGCAGACTGGATCAGTATTAGCCGCATCACCCGTCAGCAAATAGGCCTGACAACGACAGCCGCCAAAATCCTTTTCTTTCTCAGGGCAACTGCTACAGGGTTCTTTCATCCAGTCATCACCACGAAAGAAATTAAACGCGGTTGAGTGGTACCAAATATCGGAGACACTCATATCCCGAACATGGGGGAAATCTATCGGCAAATCACGTGCACTATGGCAGGGTAAGGCAAGCCCATCCGGGGCAATGGTAAGAAACATGGAGCCCCAACCATTCATACAGGGTTTTGGGCGAGCCTCATAATAGTCTGGGACGACAAAATACAATGTCATCCCACGCGGATGTTCCTCTCGGTACTCATTCGTGAGTGCTTCGGCCCGCTGCAATTGTTCTTCGCTGGGCATCAGCGCATCACGGTTTTGCAAACCCCAACCGTGGTACTGAGTATTAGCCAGCTCAACATAGTCGGCACCCAGTGCTTCGGAAAGCGCCAATATATCTTCAAGTTCATCAATATTATCGCGATGCAGGACAAAATTAAGCACCATGGGATAGCCCTGATCCTTAACGGCACGCGCAATGACCAATTTTTTTTCAAAGGCCTTACCACTTCCCGCAAAGATATTATTCACATCCTCCGAGCCAGCCTGAAAACTTAATTGGATATGATCCAGCCCCGCCTGCTTCAACGCCGCAACCCGACCTGCATCCATACCAATGCCCGATGTAATCAAATTAGTGTAATACCCCAGCTTGTGGCCCTCGGCTACCAGCAGTTCTAAATCCTGTCGCACCAGGGGTTCACCACCAGAAAATCCTAACTGAACAGCACCCAGTTCACGGGCCTCACGTATAACCTTCAGCCACTCTTCGGTGGACAACTCATCTTTGATGGCAGCCATATCTGTGGGGTTAGAACAATAAGGACACTGTAGCGGGCAGCGGTACGTCAATTCCGCCAACAACCATAAAGGAGAACCAGGGCGATCAATCAAAGTTGATCCACTGTTTTTCATAAGCTACCTCAAAAAACTCCCTGACTTCTTCAGGTAATGTGTGGGCATCCGGGAATTTTTTCGACAGTTTTTCAACAATTTCATCGACACTAACCTGATTGCCACAACAGGATAGAATCTCACCAGCGCTGTCATTGAGTTTGACCATTCCCTCAGGATACAGCAATACATAGCACTCCTGAGCTGGTTCCCACTGAAAGCGGAAATGTTTGGCAATAACCGGAACAGATATCCCCTCAAACACGGTCTATCTCACAGCTATGGAACGGTGGTGTATCGTGAACATAGGCCATCGTCATAGCATCCAGCATCGTCCACAGTACATCCAGCTTGAATTGCAAGATACCCAGCGCCTGTTGCTGCTGTTCGGCACGAACAAAATAATCCAGGGTAATCTCCAGCCCATGCTCAACATCCCGTCGAGCCTCGCTAAGACGCTTACGAAAGTAGCCTAACCCCGTCGATTCAATCCACGGGTAATTATTGGGCCAGGTTTCCAAGCGATTTTGATGGATCTCAGGAGCAAACATTTCGGTGAGAGAAGAACAGGCCGCCTCTTGCCAGATGGCTCGACGTGCAAAATTCACGTAAGCATCGACGGCAAACCGGACACCCGGCAAGACATGCCTTAGATCTATTAATTCTTCTCGGTTCAACCCAACAGCTTCACCAAGTCTCAACCAAGCCTCAATACCACCATGATCATCACCATAACCATCGTGGTCTAGGATGCGTTGCACCCAATTTTTGCGCACCTCTCGATCTGGACAATTGGCCATAATAGCCGCGTCCTTAATCGGGATCTGAATCTGGTAGTAATAACGATTAGCGACCCAGCCGCGAATCTGTTCTGGCGTTAAATCGCCCGCATGCATCGCCACATGGTAGGGATGGTGAATATGGTACAAAGCGCCTTTGGCCCTCAACTGGGCTTCAAATTCTTTCCTACTCAAAGGCTCATTCGTCACGATCATCTTCATCCGAAAATTATCTCAATTGATATTTTACACACCGCTATCTAATTGAACATCCATACCATCATAAGATACCTCTATACCCTCTTGCGTGAGCTTTTCACGCTCAGGCGAATCCTCGATCAAAATAGGGTTGGTATTATTAATATGAATCAATATCTTGCGCTGTTCGGTCAGAGGCCTTAACACATCCATCATGCCACCTTCACCCGACTGGGGTAGATGCCCCATTTCATGGGCAAGCTTAGTTCCCACACCGGCAACAATCATTTCATCTTCTTGCCAGAAGGTACCATCCACCAACAAACAGTCGCTTTTTTTCATTATATTCAGCAACGCCTCATCCACCCCCCCCAAACCTGGCGAATAAAAAAGGCTACTGCCATCACTGAGGTCTTCAATGAACAAGCCGATATTATCCCCCACATGAGGATCGTGACGATGGGGTGAATATGGTGGTGCCTTTCCCGCCAGCGGTACCGCTGTCAGACGCAGCTGTTCGATACCGGCAACTTGGAAAGTCGACCCATCTACCGGCAGAGCATGGTAATCAATTCCGTCACTCCAGCTTTTCAGCATATTGAACACCGGGAACCCGGTACTGAGATCCTGATAAACCATGTCGGTAGCATAAACGCTAAGCGGACAACCCTCACGCAGCAGTAGCAATCCCGTTGTATGGTCAATCTGGCTATCGACTAGGATCACAGCATGAATACCCGTATCACGCAGACCATGACGCGGCTGAATAGCGGGAAAGCCTTCCAGCTGGGCGCGAATATCAGGGGAGGTATTAATAACAATCCAGCGCTCGCCATCAACACTAAGTGCAATAGAAGACTGAGTGCGCGGAGTCGCTTTTATTCTGCCATTACGCACACCATGACAATTGTAACAATTACAGTTCCACTGGGGGAAACCACCTCCAGCTGCTGATCCCAGCACTCGTATTCTCATGGTATGTACTCAAGCTAAGGGGCTTACCCTGTGGTATCAATGACACCACAAGGTGCACCCAGTGGTTTATCGGACACTAAAATACATTGTGACTTCAAAACCAACTCGCAGGTCAATATACTCTGGTTTTTTCCACATAACGATTACCTCTATGCATTGATTATAAAGTAGAATTTATTTAAATAATGAAAATTTACTAATCCCTACTCATGCTAGTCAATGGTCTATTGCTTTCATATTGTACTTTGGGCCTATTTGCTGCTGTTATATCACTACATAGCAACACGATATTTAGGCCACAATAAACGAATAATTTGAATTATCGAAGAGCCCATTTAAAGACTATAAAGCTATCTATTCATCTATAATTCTATGCAGTAAAAATAACATTTCTTAAGCTCAACAATCTTATAGAATATAAGCTAATTTTTTGCGCGTGAAAGAATGATCCGGGATATAATGGCGGGCTTACTGAGATACAAATAGATGCAAGAATTTGCCGTTATTCTGATTAGCACCATACTGGTGAACAACTTTGTTCTGGTCCAGTTTCTGGGCCTGTGCCCGTTTATGGGTGTGTCCAGCAAACTGGAAACGGCTATCGGGATGGCTGGCGCCACCACCTTTGTATTGACCCTGGCAGCGCTGTCTAGCTACATGGTGAACACCTGGGTTCTGATCCCGTTGAATCTGGGATACCTCAAAACCATATCATTTATTCTGGTGATTGCCGTGGTTGTGCAATTCACCAAGATGTTTATCGAAAAAAGTAGCCCGCTTCTCTATCGAGTACTGGGTGTCTTTTTACCACTGATCACCACTAACTGTGCCGTGCTGGGTGTCGCTCTGCAAAACACCACCAAAGCACGCACCCTGATGGAATCAACACTCTATGGTTTTGGTGCCGCCTTAGGTTTCTCTATGGTGCTGATTCTGTTCGCGGCCATGCGAGAGCGACTGGCTGTTGCAGATATACCCGCCCCGTTTAAGGGTGCAGCCATCGGTATGATTACCGCCGGATTAATGTCATTGGCCTTTATGGGCTTCAGCGGATTGGTATAGGGGCTGCGATAACGTGTACGACATTATTGCCCAGAACCCGCTGTCCGCGGCATTAGTTGCCCTGGTCGGACTCTCCGTCATTTTTGGCGCGGTACTCGGCTATGCGGCGATTAAATTCAAAGTGGAAGGCGATCCGATTGTCGCGCAGATCGACAAGCTTTTGCCACAGACCCAGTGTGGCCAATGTGGTTATCCCGGTTGCCGCCCCTACGCAGAAGCTATCGCCAACGGCGACACCATCAACAAATGTCCTCCCGGCGGCCAAACAACCATCAATGCTATTGCTGATCTACTTGATGTAGAAGCCCCCACGCTGGATGAAGAACACGGGGAAGAGAGCGACGTTAAAACGATCGCCTACATACGAGAAGATGAATGCATTGGCTGCACCAAGTGCATCCAGGCCTGCCCCGTTGACGCCATACTCGGCGCAGCCAAACTCATGCACACCGTCATCGTCAGCGAATGTACTGGCTGTGACCTTTGTGTAGAACCCTGCCCTGTGGATTGCATCGATATGCTTCCCGTGGCCAAGGGACTCGGCGACTGGAAGTGGGATATGCCCGCCTCGCCAGAAGAACAGATCAATGGTTTGAGCTCCATCAACATGATTGCCACTGACAAAGATAGCGATGCCAGTGACAAAACTGATGGAGACAAAGCCGCATGAGAAAGGTCTGGGATCTGATCGGCGGCGTTCACGTCCCCGAAAATAAGCACCAATCGGTACAATCGAGTATCGGTACCTTGCCGATGCCCAAGGAATTAGTCATCCCCCTCACCCAACATATTGGTGCACCGCCAAAGCTACTGGTTGCCGAAGGTGAAAAAGTGCTAAAGGGACAAGTGCTGGCTGAGCCTAAAGGGTTTGTCAGTGCAGGGGTTCATGCACCCACGTCCGGAGTGATCAGTGCGATCAGTGATCACCCTATTCCTCATCCCTCCGGAATGGCTGCCCGCTGTCTTACCCTGATACCCGATGGTGAAGATCGCTGGATTGAGACTAAGGGGACTGAGGCGAAAGGTCTTGAGGACTATCGCGAGCACAGCCCGGAAGAACTACTGAATATTATTCGCCAATCGGGCATCGCCGGTATGGGTGGCGCTGGGTTTCCCACCGCCGTAAAACTGAGTGCACGGCAACCCATTTCCACCCTCATTATTAACGGTACCGAGTGCGAACCCTATATCACTGCCGATGACATGCTAATGCGTGAACGCCCTCAGGAGATCGTTGAGGGCATAAAAATACTGGCCTACATTCTCGGTGAACCCGACGAAATCCTGATCGGTATTGAAGACAATAAACCCGAAGCCTACGAAGCACTGGAACCTTACCTTAAAGATACCAATATCGAGTTGGTGGAATTCCAGACGCGCTACCCTTCCGGTGGTGAAAAGCAGCTGATCCAGATTCTCACCGACAAAGAGGTGCCCAACGGAGGGTTACCCGCTGATGTCGGCATTGTCTGCCAGAACATTGGTACGACCTACGCTGTGAAACGGGCAATCCAACAGGGTGAGCCTCTGATTTCTCGTGTGACCACCGTGACCGGTAAAGCCTGCCAAACAAACAGAAACTATCAGGTGCTGATCGGCACCCCCATCGGCCACTTACTCGAACATAATGGCTTCGATGAAAGCCAGTGCCCCCGATTAGTCATGGGTGGCCCCATGATGGGATTCACTCTGGAAGACCTGAATATTCCAGTGGTCAAAACCACCAACTGTATTCTTGCACCCACGGCAGAAGAACTACCAACGCCGCCGCCAGCGCAACCCTGTATTCGCTGTGGTATGTGTGCAGAGGCCTGCCCTGCCAGTCTTTTACCACAACAGTTGTTCTGGTACGCCCAGTCACAAAATCACGAACGGCTGGAAGCGCACAGCCTGTTTGACTGTATTGAGTGTGGCGCCTGCTCCTATGTATGCCCCAGTAATATTCCACTGGTTCAATACTACCGAGCAGCCAAGGGTGACATGCGCAAACTGGCCCAGGAAAAAATAAGCTCCGATAGAGCCCGGGAACGCTTTGAATTCCATCAGGCTCGCAAGGAAAAAGAAGAGGCTGCAAAATTAGCCAAACGCGAAGCTCGTAAAAAAGCGGCCGAACAAGCCCGGGCCAAAGCTGCAGCTAACGAGGACGGCAGCACAGAAGGTAACGTTTCAGGGAAGACAGCGAGCTCTCCTGCCGATGATATTATCAAAGCCGCCATGGCCCGTGCCGAAGCACAAAAAGCCTCACCCGAAGAACAACGCGAAAAACTTAAGCGCGGTATTACCCGAGCAGAAAGCCACGTGGAGTCCGTACAAAAAAGACTGGATGGATTAGACCCAGAGGCCACTGACAAACAGCGTGAACAAGCCCTCGCTGCCATTGAAGATGCTCAATTGCGCTTAAACGATGCTCAACAAAAACTAGCTGCTTTAAAACTGCCATCTACCCGTAGTGCATCTGACAGTAGTATGTCGAGTACGCCATCAAGTGCAGAAAAAACGGTGATGGAGAAAATTAAGGCCAGCCCCAAAGAGGCGCTGGAAAAGAAAATTGCCACACTCAAAGAACGTATCGGAGTGACTGAGGAAAAGCTCGCCGAAGCCGATGACGAGTCTTTAAAAACAGCCCTGCAAAATGGTTTGGATAAACAACAGACCAAATTGAAAGATGCGGAACAACAGTTGGCTGAAACACCCAATCAACTGGAAGCGCCTACTGCTACGCCTGAAACTGAAGATGCTGCCTCCGTTGCCATTGCACGAGCGCAGGCCAAGGTCACCGCTCAAGCCTCAATGTCTGATGAAGACAAGCTAAAGGCTAGTGTCGAGTCTCTACAGAACCGACTGAAAAAAGCGCAGAAAAAGCTCACCTCGGCTGAAGCAGAAGGTTCGGAACATATTGATGCTTTCCGTACTGGTGTAGAAAAACTGCAAGCTAAACTGACTGCCGCTGAAACTCAGCTGCAACAAGATGCTAAATAACGGAAACTGCCCATGGCTTTGCTGAAACTCACATCGCCCCACGCCCATACAGCCCAGAGCACGGCTAATGTCATGCAATTAGTGCTGCTGGCGACTATTCCTGGGTTGTTAGCGCTCACGGTTTTCTTTGGCTGGGGCACCCTGATCAACATCGTACTTGCGAGTATTGTGGCAGTCAGCTGTGAGGCTGCGGTCATGAGGCTGCGCAAACGCCCCGTGATGGTTTACCTGAAGGACTACAGCGCTCTGGTTACAGCTATGCTGCTAGGGCTTGCGCTACCACCACTGGCACCTTGGTGGATTGTTTTAGTCGGCACCGGCTTTGCGATTGTTATCGCCAAACAACTCTACGGTGGATTGGGGTACAACCCGTTTAACCCTGCCATGGTGGGGTATGTGGTTCTGCTGATTTCTTTCCCCGTTCAGATGACGGCTTGGCCAGCGCCTTTACCGCTATACCCTGACGGCTCCAGTGCACCCAGTTTATGGCAGTCATTACAAATGGTACTGCCCTTCTTAAATGCGGAAGGTATCGATGCGTTTACCGCTGCCACACCACTGGACACCTTCAAGCACAATACGGGTCTACTGGTAGAACAGCTCTATCAGAAAGACCCTCTGTTCAGCCGTGCCAATTGGGCCGGTATCGGTTGGGAATGGGCCAACCTTGGTTTTCTGGCCGGTGGCTGTTTCTTGCTATATCGCAGAGTATTTACCTGGCATGCCCCGGTGGCCATGCTCGGTGCCTTAGTCGTGTGTTCAGCCCTGTTTTACGATGGCGGCAGCTCTTCCAGTCACGGCTCACCCCTGATGCATCTACTCAGTGGTGCCACTATGCTCGGCGCATTCTTTATCGTGACCGATCCGGTAACCTCTGCCACGAGTAACCGTGGGCGTCTGATCTATGGCGCATTAATTGGTGTACTGATATTTATTATCCGTAGCTGGGGCAGCTACCCGGATGCTGTGGCTTTCGCTGTACTACTGATGAACTTTGCCGCACCCCTTATCGACAATTACACCCTGCCGCGTACCTATGGTCATAAAAAATCGCGCCGGGCTACGGAGAAAGCGACTGAAAAAGCCACGGAGAAAAAGGACTAGATTATGCTAGGCAAATCCATTCGCTTTAACAGTATTGCACTAGGCCTATTCGCTCTGGTGACGGCGGCATTGCTGGCTACTACAAACTTGGGCACCAAAGATCGTATCGCTGAAGCCAAGCGCGAAGTTGCCAAGCGAGCACTGCTGGAAATTGTGCCACTCGAACGGCACAACAATGACTTATTGGTAGATACACTGGATATTCCACCTACTTATTGGCCTACCCTCGGTATTAAAGGTGGCCAGGTTAATATCGCCAGAAAGGGTGATGAGCTGGTAGCCGTGATTATTCCCGCTGTAGCACCCGATGGCTATAATGGCGATATCCAAATGATTGTAGGAATCAATGTAGATGGCACAATAGCCGGTGTCAGAGTTGTCTCTCACCGTGAAACACCGGGGCTTGGTGATAAAGTAGATCTCAAGAAGAATGACTGGATTCTTGGTTTTAACGGGAAATCTCTGACCAACCCTAAGCCGGAAGGCTGGAAAGTGAAAAAAGACAATGGTGCCTTTGATACCTTCACCGGAGCAACCATTACCCCTCGCGCAGTGGTACAACAAGTGTTGAAAACCCTGCAATACTATAAGGAAGATCGGAAGCGTCTCCTGAAAGCGGCAAAGGAATCAGCGGTAATACCATCAGAGATAACGCCTACACTAATACCAGAACAAACCCAGGCAGAGGCATCTACCAATGACTGATATTTCTTATCGCGAAATTACGAACAACGGTCTCTGGAAGAACAATGCCGCGCTGGTTCAACTGCTGGGGCTATGCCCCCTACTGGCGGTTACTGGCTCAGTGGTCAATGCACTGGGGTTAGGCCTGGCAACCATGCTGGTACTCACTGGCTCTAATATTGTGGTGTCACTGATACGCAAACGAGTTTCAGATGCAGTAAAAATTCCCGCCTTTGTGATGATTATTGCCACCTTTACCACCTGCACCGAACTACTGATGCAGGCATTCACCTATGAGCTGTACCTGATTCTGGGTATCTTTATCCCGCTGATCGTCACCAACTGTGCCATTCTCGGTCGCGCGGAAGCGTTTGCCTGTAAAAACAAAGTAGGGGCTGCTGCCCTTGATGGTTTCATGATGGGTGCAGGCTTTGGCATTGTGTTATTGGTGATTGGTGCCATTCGAGAAATTCTTGGCAGCGGCACGCTGTTTGACAACATGCACCTCATCTTTGGGCCTGTTGCTGAAAATTGGACTCTGCACCTTTTCGGTGAAGGTTACGGGTTTCTTGTAGCAGTACTTCCCCCCGGGGCTTTTCTGGTTGCTGGTATGCTGATTGCCCTGAAAAATATTATTGATGATCGCATTGAACTTCACCGAGCCACCAAACGTGCGCCAGTAATTAAAGGTGCCAAACGGGTTCGTACCACGGGGACTGTCACCTAACGACAACCCCATCAGAATTCCTCTCATAGCCACACAAATTAGCCACTGAACTCTCGTGATATATCCACTGGGATATAACACGCAGACACGCCTACCTTAGCGAGCGATAGTTAAATGGTGGGCACTTATTTACCTGTATTTTCATATGCGTTGACGAAGCTAGCTCCAGTCAATAGCATGGGTGAAACGAGTTACTTTAGAATTATTCATTACTTTAAAACTATTCGTTATTTTAGGATTATTCGTTACTTTAAGATTTTTCGTTACGTTAAAGTCAGGGGCTATAAAACTATAGCTCTAAGCACTGAGGGAACCACGTGAAAAAAACCGGGGCATGGCTAACCCGATACGCACTGGAAAGCATTGGAGTGACCCATACCTTTGGCATTCCAGGTTTACACAACACACCCATTTACGACGAGCTGGACCAATCGGAACAGATCTCGCCCTGCCTAGTCACCCACGAAGTCTCTGCCGCATTCATGGCCGATGCAGTAAGCCGCACCACAAACACCATTGGCACATTGGTTATTGTTCCCGGTGCCGGTATTACCCATGCCGCCAGTGGCATCGGCGAAGCCTTTCTTGATGGGATTCCACTATTAATTATTGCTGGTGGAATTGACCGTAGCTCCGACAACCAATTCCAAGCGCAAGACATTGATCACCATGCCCTGCTCGCACCCATTACTAAAGCCTCCTTCCTCGTGGAAAACCACGCTGATATTGCGCCAACCCTATTCGAGGCCTACCGCACAGCCCTAGAAGGCGAACCGGGGCCGGTATTTGTTGAAATTCCGATCAATGTTCAACTTGCCAGCGATGACACGGGGAAGCTACCCATATTCAACGCGCAACCAACCACACCTGCTCCAGATATGAAGGCTATTGAAGCCGCGGTAAACATGCTGCTTGCTGCCAAAAACCCGGGTATTTTCGTCGGCTGGGGCGCCAAAGAGGCAAGCGATACGATTCAGGCTCTGGCAACACATTTGGCCACCCCCGTCGCCACAACCCTTCAGGGACTGAGTGTTTTCCCGGCCAACCACCCATTGCACACGGGGATGGGGTTTGGCCCTTCCTCAGTACCCGCGGCCCAAAATGCCTTTCAAGATTGTGACTGCCTGCTGGCCATTGCCACCCGGTTTGCTGAAACCCCCACAGGCAATTTCGGCATGGTGCCACCTGAAAATCTGATTCATGTAGATATCAATCCAGCCGTCTTCAATGCCAACTACCCAGCCACTATTACGTTGCAGGGAGATGCACTGGAAATTTCAAAAATCCTACTGGAAAAGATCACTAGCAGGCAAACAATACCCCGTAACAGCGAAGTGCTCACCCAACAAATTGCGTCCGACAAACGCAGCTACCGAACAACCTGGCGCCAACATAAGACTGACAGGGTCAACCCCGCCAATTTCTTTAATGCCCTCAGGGAAAGACTACCCGATGACGCATTAGTCGCCTGTGATGATGGCAACCACACCTACCTGGCTGCGGAGTTGCTACCCATACACCGAGTGGGCGGGTTTATCTCTCCCACTGATTTCAATGCCATGGGTTATTGCGTGCCCGCCGTGAATGCACTGAAATTATCCCACCCAGATACCACCGTAGTAGGGATTATCGGTGATGGCGCCATGATGATGACGGGTATGGAAGCGCTCACTGCCAGCAAGTACAACCTTGGGGTGATCTATTTTCTCTTTAACGATGGCGAACTGGCCCAAATCGCTCAAGCTCAGGAGATCCCCTACAAACGTAAAACCTGTACCAAATTGGGGGAAGCTGACTGGATTGCTTTTTCGCATGCCGTGGGTTGTGAATATGTGGCTATCGAGGATGACAGTCAGCTACAACCAGCGCTAGACACCGCGTTCAGCTTGGCGGCAGAAAACAAGCCTGTTGTTGTGGATGTTCACATTGACTACAGCAAGCACACAGCGTTTATGGAGGGGGCAGTAAAAACCAGATACAAACGCTTCGACCGCTCCACCAAAGCACGTTATCTAGCCCGTGCTTTGACTCGGAAAATTATTGGGTCGAAGTAGCTGCTATTAATTTAACCGGGAGTTGTCGCAACTTAAGTTTTAAGGCTTAAAGGCTTAAAGGCTTAAAGGCAGGACTTAATCATGAGAGTACCTCTAAAAATAGTGATTTTTTCGTAAGTGCAAGAAAGCACCGCGCGGAGAACCTCAGTGTATAGGGCATACATGAGGATTTGAGCACGGAGCTGCCAAAAGTAGGCGCTTTGAAGCGACGCAGCAATTGCGGAAAAAGTGCATTTATAGAGGTGCCCGTTAATCAAAGGCATCCGTTGCCACTTTGTAACGCGGATCTTCATTAATATTGATTTCCACATAACGCGCAGCATCATCCAACAACTGCAAGCAGTCCTGGCTGAGGTGGCGAAGGTGTAGTTTTTTGCCCAGCTTTTGATACTTATGAGCTAG
>JAGPWA010000153.1 GCA_018066715.1 Porticoccus sp.
CAAGGCACTAAAACCATAAGCGGCAAGCTCATCAGATACCTCCTGAGCTTCGCGTTTAGTATTGCAAAATACCACAGAGGATTTGGGACGATACTTCATTAGCAGTAAACGAAGGGCCGTCATTCGTTGCTTATCATCAGCCACCTTGAAGAAGTGCTGCTGAATCGTGCTTTTATCGTGGGTGGATTCCACCTGAACCATCACGGGTGAAGCCATAATACGCTTAGCAATAGACTGGATTTGATCCGGGAAGGTGGCACTAAACAGCATGGTTTGCCGCTTAGACGGAATGTATTCGACAATGGCATCCAGTGATGGCTGAAACCCCATATCCAGCATACGGTCAGCCTCATCCAGGACTAGCGTACTCAAATTACTTAGCTCTAGCGTCCCTTTGCGCAAGTGTTCCTCTATGCGCCCGGGTGTTCCCACTACAATGTGAGCACCGTGTTCCAACGATCCAACCTGAGGGCCAAACGGCATCCCCCCGCATAACGTTAATACTTTGATGTTATGAATCGTTCGAGCCAGCCTACGAATCTCTTTAGCCACTTGGTCAGCCAACTCACGGGTAGGACATAACACCAGCGATTGCACCCGGAATTGCTTTACCTTGAGCTTTTCCAGCAAGCCAAGAGCAAAGGCTGCAGTTTTACCCGATCCGGTTTTTCCCTGAGCAATAACATCTTTTCCCGACAAGATATGGGGCAGACTCTGCGCCTGAATGGGGGTCATCTCTTTATAACCGAGAGAAGATAGATTTTTCAGTAGGTCCAGTTGCAGCTTTTGGGATGAAAACTCAGTTTGACTCAAAATAACGATCCTGTGATAGCTCTACGATGCCCCAGTATACCGGGGGTGTTGTGGTGTCTCGAAATTACCGGCAGCTTAACAGGCTGATCTGCTAAGGGCGACCAATGGCCATTTAGAAATAAGTGGTCCTGATCATTTTTGGAAATAATCGGCTCAGGTATCGTCCACTTCCTTTATTTTCTCACGTTTACAGGAGCAAACTATGAACAGTTGTTGTGGTGCTTGCGGTGGCCAAGATACTGGGCCAAAGAAAGATCAGAAACAGGAACAACCCAAAGAAGAACCGAAGCAGGAATTATCTAAAGAGCAGCCTAAAGATCAGGAACAGAAACAAGAAAAGTACGGGGGCAATTAGTGAGGTAGAAAAAATTCATCCCAGTGGGGTAACCGCACTGGGATGATTTTTTATATCAGGTAAAAGAATATCGTAGAGATTATTCTTCTTGGTCGAGAAGCCACATTGTGTGCTCTACACTACCTGGCTCGATGCCCTCAGGAATTTGACGTAACTTATCATTTTCCTTTGCTGTTTCAACATCTCTGTTCATAACCGTTTCGCCCTGCTCATTAACGTATTCGCCTGGCTTTAGGTTTTTAGATTGGAAGAATGATGGGGCAGGAGCAGTAGAGTTGTCACCAGTAGTACCCTCTCCAAATTTCTCTGTATCAAATTTGCTCTTAACTCTCTCAGCGGCAAGTTCAGCTTCAGTCTTTACGGCTTCAACGGCTTCAGTTGCTTGCGCTTCTACTACCTCTACTGCTTCAGCAGCAGTTTCTTGAACAGCGTCCTGAGTGGTTGCCGCTGCGTCAGTTGCCTGGCCAGCATCTTCAGTACCAGCTGCTTTATCAGCTTCGCCACAAGCCGCTAAGCCCAGTACCAATGCAGATACTCCAAACAGTTTAATAAGGTTCATTATTGACTCCCACAATGTTGTTAATCTAAATAGTTTTCGACTCTACGGTCTAAGGGTACGCAGTCTAATGTCCCTTTTCTTAAAAATCTAGGCTTTCAGGCCCATTTTTACTGCAATTTTGTCGATAATCATAAAATTGCTATGGACTATCCGCTCAATGAGAACAACTCTCATTGTATGCACCTGAATAAGCCATCAAACTCTGGGAATGTGCACCAAAACAGTACGGCGGTGCGATAACATTACCTGAACTATATAACCGAACTACAAGATATACTCAGTTCTTGTTATAACGGCCAACCCTCTTAATATAAAATATTGTATTTTATAGTGCTCAAGGCTTGAATCACCTCGAACACAGGGCTTCCCAGCTCCATTGAAATCAACCTCAATGTATTCAAACATCCATAAACCTTATATCGGTAATCTGGATTAATTCTTTAATTTTTCGCTAGGGTAGACCAACACTAGACATCATGGGTGGCACTTGGCTGATATTTTACTAGAACGATACGACCTAGGAGCTAGGAGCTAGGAGACATCAGACCCTAAAGACGTTCTCTCTCTGACACAGCTTAGGCAGATGCAGCTTTTACGGGCAGGCTCTCCAGAAAGGCTTAATAACGCCTCG
>JAGPWA010000002.1 GCA_018066715.1 Porticoccus sp.
TGTTGGTAGGAACCAAAGTTCAATGTTTCTTAGGGTTTTCTTTTTCAGTTTGTTATTGATAGCCACATCGGCGTTCGCCAGCCAAAAAGATAACCCATTACTTGATATAAAAAGTAAAATTCGGGTTGAATATCCTACGATAAAATATGTTTCTATCGAGCAGCTTCGTGAAAAGTTATCTGCCACTTCGAGACAATTTCCCTTGTTGTTAGATGTGCGAGAGCCAGAAGAATATTCAGTAAGCCAAATTCACGGTGCAAAGCTAACGCCAACGATAGAGCGAGTGATGGCTGTTTTAGACAAACAAGAAAAGAACCGCATTGCAATTCTGTATTGTTCAGTCGGTTATCGTTCTGCACTTCTTGCCAAGCAGCTTCAAGATCGTGGGTATAAACATATCTATAATTTAGAGGGTTCAATTTTCGAATGGGCAAATAACGGGTATCCCGTGTATCAAGGGGATAAGCAGGTTTTTACCGTGCATCCTTATAATTTTTGGTGGGGTCGTTTATTGGATGAAAAGCTTCACTTTGATTATTAACAGTCACAAAAAAGTATGAATAAGTAGTATCAGGTACAACTTGTATTTGCTGGGGAAGCCTTACCGGGAAAAAACGAGGGCGCCTTGATATGGTTGCAACCTTGTAACCGGTAGAAATATATTGTGTAATTTTATACCATCCAGACAAGACAGAAAAAGTTGTACCTGACCTTACTTTTTTCCCTTTTTTCTCAGGTTTTATCTGGTACATACGTATATATTGGCTAGGTGCAATCGGACTGCTTACGACCCAAAGCAGTCGTTGACTAGCTTGTAATAAAACTGCGATAATAAATATAAAATTATAGGTAAGCACATAATCAATCAAAGCACCTTCGGCTTTACGCCACCAACGTGCGCCCTTTATTGAGGCCTTATGCAGTCATAATTTAAATTTAGGAGAAATTAAAATGGAACTCAGGACGTTATGGATTACAGCGATTATGTTTTTCGCTTTCACTTTCAGTTTTCAAGCTCATGCTTATTATATCGTTGATGAAAATGAGAATTTATATGTATACGCTGACAACGGAGATAATGTTGGACAGGTAAGTAAGGGTGGTAACTTGAAAGGTTTTAAGAAGCTTATTAAGAAAGCACGAAAAATAGATGCTGAGTCTGATGGTGATAAGTCAGACGACAAATAAGGGGACAATTAAGACCAGCCTGAACCTTCTCTAGTTTTAGACCGCTTTGATACCAGAAAATTAGAAAAAGTAGGGTCAGATACGAGTGGCACTTACTTAAGCTTCTTGGGGTGAACATTTTTTCTTACTTCCGCTTGAGCCTGTGCCCTTGATTTCATCAGCAGAGGATACGGTTTTGGTCGTATCTTGACGGCACGAGGCTCTATCCTGCCAGGTCGATTGCCCATCTGACGCTGGGCCATTAACATCAACAGACAGATTATATGTTACGTACTCGTGGTGCCACCACGAGTACTCTGATGCCAACCCAACCCAACCCAACCATAGCTGTACCGTATGTTTAAAGCTGAGCTGTCTCGGTAATAAATCAGTCAGTAACGCGGCCTGAACCATCGATAAGCGAATGAGGTTATAGGCTAAAAAGTAGGTCCATATTTTTTTCTCGTTCATCTCCGGTGTTTTACAGCTGAGCGTATCCATACCTAAGGTTGTTTTAATATTCCTAAAATCCAGCTCTACCTGCCAACGCTGTTTATACAGTGACTTTAATTCATACTTGGGTGTTTTCCGGGGGGATTACACTTGCACTACAGGGCGACAACCCACCCAGTACACGTTTAACGGCCGCATCATTCACCGCCTTCTGGCAAGGGCTGTCCGAATTAAGTACCTGGGCTAAAAACATGGACAAGGTTTCTGTTGGTGGAAATGATCGTTCTCGACGAGTGGGTAACTGATCTTCCACGCGGGAAAATAACTCGGGTCCCGTCAGCAAATTAAAAAAGCTATAAGCATCACTATGCTGTGCATAATGTTGAATGCGTAGTTGTTGAGATCGGCGAAGTTTGTTATTACTAGGCATGAAAGTTGGCTCTGCTGTTAGTTGAATTGTTTGGTCGTAATTTCAGTTTAACAGTAGTCCAGCTTTCTTCAATATTATCAGTGTATTAGGCTTAAGTAAGTGCTATTCGGGTCAGGTGCAATTTATGTCTGCTGGGGAAGCCTTACCGGGAAAAAACGAGGGCGCTTTGATATGGTTGCAACCTTGTAACCGGTAGAAATATATTGTGTAATTTTAGACCATCCAGACAAGACAGAAAAAGTTGTACCTGACCCTACTTTTTTTGCTACTTTTTTCTCTATTTTTTCGATTTTTTTGTCGTTATTCAATCAGCCCGTATTGCTTATCGAGTATCTCAATAATCTCTGCTTTGGGGTTTTCCGATAGGTTGAGTTTTTCGCCGGTAATTTTCTCCGCGATGGAGACATAGGTTGCCGACACGTCCATGAGAACCGATTCCGGCAGGGCGTTATCTCTGGCCAATGCTTCTCGCTCACCCATCCGGTCTTTGTTGAGCAGGATGTCGGGGTCGGGGAAGTGGTTCAGTAATAACTGACGGAAGCTCTCTTTGGAGTTTTCCACGACTTGGCCATCGCGGTAGCTGGGGCCATCCCAAATGCGTGAGGAGTCGGGTGTGCCGACTTCGTCCATATAGATCAGTTTTTGGTTGCCGGCTTTGTCGGTGACGTAGCCAAATTCAAATTTGGTGTCCACAAAGATCTGGTCTAATTTGGCCAGTTCGTCGCTGATCACATCAAAGCCTTCTTTCAGCAGTGTTTCGTAGCGGTCGATGTCTTCAATGCCGGTGAAATTAAAGGCTTGGTAGTTATTTTCGATATCGGCACGGGTAATGTTGACGTCATCGGCTTCGGGTACACCGGGGAGTCCTTGGAGAATGCCTTTGGTGGAGGGGGTTATGAGTAGTTCTGGGAGTTTTTGATCTTTTTGTAAATCGTCGGGGAGTTGGATACCACAAAATTCCCGCTCGCCTTTTGAATAGGCGCGCCACATGGAGCCGGTGATGTACTGTCGGCAAATGGCTTCGATCATCACGGGTTTTGCTTTCTGAACGATCCACACAAAAGGATGGGGGATCTCCAGAATATGGCTGTCAGCCAGCCCTTGCTCACGAAACAGTTTAAACCAGTGGTTTGAAATGGCATTCAAGGCCGCACCTTTACCGGGTACGCCATTCATTCCACCTTCACCATGCCAGATGCAATCGAACGCTGAGATGCGATCGCTGATAACCATGATGGCCAGTGGTGCATCGGCAGCCACGTCATAGCCACGCTCTGTAATCAGGCGGCGGCTATCATCTGCGGTGAGCCAGTAGACGGAACGTACTTTGCCGCTGTGAACGGGGCCGTCAGTACGAATGGGAAGATCGTTATTAACGGCCAATACTTTGTCTGCGAGACTCATGTCAAACCACCTATTTGGAGTGATCAGCGCCTGACATCTGTTCGGCAGGGCTTGGATAATTTAAGGCGAAGAATTCTACCAGATAGGCGGTGGGTTGCCACATTTTTGCATTAGGCCCTTTAGAGAATAGTTGGTGTGCCTGTTAGCTATTATTCCTTTCTGATGGCATACCTGCCGCTACCCAAGAGCATGATGGCGAGCCCACCGATCAGATAAAGCCCCTGAAGTTCTAGTGCCCAACCTCCGTGTGAGGTGAGTTGAAAGAGTTGGCCGCTGTGGACTAATAGTATGGCGAACACCATATTGAATACCACTAGCAGCCCGCCAACACGGGCGTAGTAACCAAAAATAATCATTAGTGGGGCAACTATTTCGCCCAGATAAACCGCATAGGCCAAGAATGGCGGCAGACCGATATCAGACAGATTTTGACTGATAAATTCAAGTGTCTCAGGGTGGATGATTTTGGCAGCACCGTGTAACAGGATCAGAATGCCAACAGTGAGGCGTAGTAATAATTTGGCGATAGATTCTTGGTGGCGCATGGATTAACTCATCTCTCTCGTGGGCGATTTTTTATTCATATTAGCGTATTTGTTTCCGGGATAGTACGTTAGGCCAAATTTGGCCTAACGCGGGGTTTCAAGTTGTTATGGCGTTTAATACAAGGACATTTCTTGGTCAGGTAGAACCTTCAAGGTATCATTGCGCCCTATTTCAAACTGATTGAATTTAAACTGACAAGCAGCCCGAGAGGGCACCCTGTGGAGATTGGGAATGATTATTAAACCAAGAGTTCGTGGCTTTATGTGTATTACCACCCACCCGGTGGGCTGTGAGGCTAATGTCAAAAATCAGATCGACTATATCAAACGTCAGGCGCCTATTGATGGACCTAAGCGTGTATTGGTGATTGGTTCCTCTACAGGCTACGGGTTGGCAGCACGTATTGGTGCAGCCTTTGGTGGTGGTGCATCGACTCTGGGGCTCTTTTTTGAAAAAGAGGGCACTGAAAAGAAATCAGGTTCTGCCGGTTGGTATAACTCCGCAGCATTTCATAAGTTTGCTGAACAAGACGGTTTGTACGCTAAAAGCATTAACGGCGATGCCTTTTCCGATGAGATCAAGCAAAAGACGATTGAGACCATTAAGGCTGATATGGGGCAGGTTGATCTGGTGATCTACAGTTTGGCCTCACCACGACGTCAACACCCTAAAACGGGCGAAGTGTTTAACTCGACGTTGAAGCCAATAGGTAAAGATGTGACGTTGCGGGGTATTAACACTGACAAGGAAGAGATTCAGGAATTTAGTCTTGAAGCGGCCAGCGATGAAGACATTTCTAACACCGTGGCAGTGATGGGTGGCGAAGATTGGCAGATGTGGATGGATGCACTGAGTGAGGCAGATGTTTTGGCAGAGGGGGCTAAATCGACGGCATTTACTTATGTGGGCGAAAAAGTCACCTGGGACTTGTATTGGGATGGCACCATTGGTCAGGCCAAGAGGGACTTGGATAAGAAAGTGATAGGTATCCGTGAAAAAATGGCCACTACTGGCGGTGATGCTCGGGTGTCTGTATTAAAAGCCGTGGTGACTCAGGCCAGTTCTGCTATTCCTATTATGCCTCTGTACTTGTCGCTGCTGTTCAAAGCCATGAAGGAAGATGGCAGCCATGAAGGCTGTATCGAGCAGCTTTATCGCCTTTATACAGAATGTCTCTACAGTGATAATCCCCGACTGGATGAAGAAGGGCGGCTACGGGTTGATGAACTGGAACTTCGTCCGGAAATCCAGGATAAGGTGGCGGCAGCCTGGGCTCAAATCACCACTGAAAACCTTGCTGAGTTGACTGACTTCCGAGAATACAAACATGAGTTTCTGAATCTGTTTGGCTTTGATATTGATGGCGTTGACTACGATGCGGAGGTTAACCCGTTGGTTGAGATCAAACACTTAGTTTAATCGGCGGTATTATTTAAAAAAGGCACCAGGGTTAACCCTGGTGCCTTTTTTGATGGTGAGTATTGTTGGCGGACGGTAGTGAGGGATGAGTCGAGGACTGAGCTGGGCGATTAGGGTGGGGGCTGCATTGAGTTTCCATCGTGTTACTTCTATAAATAGGGTATGGATACGAATTCTCATACGTTGACGCTATTGTTCGATCAGCTTGGATTGCCCTCAGAGGACAGTGCCATTGAGCAGTTTTTAATGGTTCGTGGCCCATTAGCTGACGAGGTCAGGCTGGTAGAGGCCACTTTTTGGTCTGTTGGTCAGCGGGCATTTTTGCAAGAGTCATTGGTCGAAGATTCAGATTGGTCTGAAGTGATCGATCAATTAGATACCCTGTTAAGAAGCAAAACGGAGAAACTAAGCTGAGCGATTAAATCGCAACAGTTTGCTTTAACACGCTGGCAGTCATCCCTTTTCCGTCCTATCCCCCTTATAATGCCTTCCTTTATATAAGTTGTTCCTTTTCTTAATATATTGTCTTGGTGATTCATGAGTCTTAACCATCAATTCCAACGCGCTTATTTACACCCGCACTTCTGGCTGACATGGGTCGGTATGGGCTGCTGGCGCCTGCTGGTTTTGTTGCCTTACCCAGTGATGATGTGGCTTGGTCAGCAATTGGGCGCCCTGATGTTTGCCATGAAAGGCTATCGCTACCAAGTGGCAGAGATAAACCTGAAACTGTGCTTTCCCGCTATGGATGAGGCTGCCCGGCACCAATTATTACGGGATAATTTTACCAATTACGGCATTGCTTTCTTTGAAATTGGGATGGCTTGGTGGTGGTCTGCTGAGCGTTTCAATAAGTTTGTTCAGATGGAAGGGATGGAGCATGTTGAGGCATTGGAGGGGCGTGGAGCCTTGTTGATGGCCATTCATTACACCACGTTGGAGGTAGGTGCTTCGACCTTGTCTTCAAGGCATTCTATTGATGCGATGTATCGCGCGCATAAAAATGCTGTTTATGACTATGTCCAAAGTAAAGGGCGTCGGATGCGGGACCCTGTGGGCGTTCTTTATCCCAGGAAAGACATTCGTGGAATGTTCAAGGCACTGCGTCGGGGTCGAATTATCTGGTATGCCCCGGATCAGGATTACGGCCGTAAGCAAAGTGTATTTGCTCATTTTTTTGGTGTGACTGCGGCATCGGTTACAGCAACAGCCAAGTTTGCCAAAATAGGTAAAGCGGCAGTGTTACCTTTTTCTCATGTGCGCTTGCCTAATAATCAGGGCTACCGAGTGACTGTCCACCCTCCACTAGAAAATTTCCCCACGGGTGATGATGTGGCAGATGCCGAAATCGTAAACCGCAAGATTGAAGAGCTTATCTTGAAGCAGCCGGATCAATATATGTGGATTCATCGCCGTTTCAAAACACGTCCTGAGGGAGAACAGAAGCCCTATCCTAAAAAGAACAAGTGATGAGCGAAATCAGTCAACGATGGGCAGGGTAAAACTACCAGCAAATGCTTGTGCCTCCTGACTTGGGTCAGTACCATTACGGCTTTGTAAATTCAGTCAAATATTCAGTTAAACATTCAGTCAAATATTGAGGCACACGATGATCACCGGCAGTATTGTTGCTCTGGTAACCCCTATGATTCCCGACACCATGGAAGTGGATTGGGATGGCCTCAAACGGCTTGTAGAATGGCATATTGAAGAGGGTACTGATGCTATTGTGGCCGTGGGGACGACAGGTGAGTCGCCAACTCTGGATGTGCAGGAGCACATGGCGACGATTGCTTCGATTGTAGAAGATGCTAATGGTCGAGTGCCAGTGATTGCTGGTACGGGTGCCAACTCCACACGTGAGGCTATTGAATGGACCCGTCGGGCACAGCAGGCCGGGGCTGACGCCTGTTTACTGGTGGCTCCTTATTATAATAAGCCAACTCAGGAAGGGCTTTATCTTCACCACAAGGTGATTGCTGAAGCCGTGGATGTTCCACAGATTCTCTATAATGTTCCGGGCCGAACTGCCTGTGATATGCTGCCCGACACCGTCGCTCGGTTGTCTGAAGTGCCCAATATTATTGGTATTAAAGATGCCACCGGTGACTTGGGGCGGGCTCGTGAATTGATTGATATCTGCCCTGAAGGTTTTGCCATTTATTCCGGTGATGATGGTACGGCATTGGAATTTATATTGATGGGTGGCCATGGTGATATATCGGTGACAGCCAATGTTGCCCCCCAGTTGATGGCAGAAATGTGTCGCCTGGCATTGGACGGAGAGTCTGAAAAGGCACGACAAATTAATGCCCGCCTTAATCCGGTGCATGATGCCATGTTTGTTGAATCGAACCCTATTCCTGTGAAATGGGCCGTTGCTGAGATGGGGTTGATGCAGAGGGCGATTCGTCTACCATTGACTGAATTATCTCCTCATTATCATGCGCAGGTGCGCGAAGCTTTAGAGCAAGCGGGCCTGTTGAGTCTGTAGCAAAAAAAATTAGTCGGAGTGCGGTAAATGATGTCGAAGATGAAATTGATGGTTGTGATTGCAGCGGCATTGTCTATTGTTGGCTGCGACCAGAATTTGATTCGCAATCACAGCAATGATTACCTGGATGCTGAAGAAATACCTTCGATGGATATTCCTGATGACATGGATAAAACAGCCGTAGGTCAACTATATCCCGTGCCTGAGATTACTCTGCTAGGTGACTCGCCAGAAACATTTAATGCGCCTAGGCCACAGCCATTGTCAGAGAACTTGTTCGAGGAAACGGTTGCTATTCAAACATTTGGTGAAAAGCATTGGATTTCTATCAACAAACCCCCTGCTGAAGTTTGGCCACGGGTGCGTAACGTTTTGACACGTGGCGGTGTCCCTACAGAGAGAGTGGATGCGCAAAGCGGCGTACTGGAAACGGGTTGGTTGCAGTTTAAGGATGAGGCAAATGTAAGCCACCGTTTTCGATTTACCATTGCTCCAGGCGTGGGGGTAAAAAGTGCAGAAATATGGTTAGTTCATATGCAAGTAACGCAAGGCGACGAGGCCAAAGCGGGCGATTGGCCGGAAATATCTGTTAGTGAAGCGAGAGATAACGAGTTTACCCAGATGTTGGCTGATGCTCTGGTGAATGATATTAACAGCGGCAGTGTGTCTCTTCTTGCCCAGGATATCGGGGGTGAATCCAGAGTCGATGTAGTCACACCTGAAGAAGATGCTCCTTATATATCTATCGACCTTAACTACGACCGCGCTTGGATCTCGGTGATTCATTCGCTGTCCCTTGGTGGGTTTTCGGTAGTGGATAAAAATCAATCAGCAGGAACCGTGATAGTTGAGTTTGATGATGCCCCCGTCGTGAGTGAAGACACTTCATTGATTGGGGTTGTTAGCGCGTTGTTTGAAGGTGATGAGGAGGAGCAGCCCGCTCTTCAGTATCAGGTTCGGATGATTCAGAACGAACAGGTAGTAGAGATCCGTATTAACGATAGACAGAATAGTAGCTTGGATCGTGGACAGGCCACCAAGTTACTGAAAGTGATACGCAGTAACTTGTCCTGATTGGTGCGTTTTACCTCATTGGGCAGCGGTAGTAAGGGCAACGCTACTGTTGTGGAGTGTGGTGATACGCTCATTCTGATTGACTGCGGTTTTTCTGTCAGGGAAACCGAGAAACGTCTTTCCAGGTTGGGGCTTGATGCAGAAGACTTCACTGCTATTCTTGTTACTCATGAACATTCTGACCATATCCGTGGTGTTCTACCACTGGCAAGAAAATATCAGTTAACGGTGATGATGACCGCCGGTACTTGTAAGACACTGAAGGCGCTCTCTGGCGTTGATATCAAGCTGATCAGTAGCCACGTTGGGTTCAAGGTGGGTGGTTTGGACGTCGTGCCTGTCCCTGTTCCCCATGATGCGAGAGAGCCTGTTCAGTATGTCCTGAGAGGCGCTGGCGTATCACTAGGTATCCTGACAGATTTGGGCAGTATTACGTCCCATATAATGGACAGCTACCGCTGTTGTGATGGACTGTTGTTGGAAGCCAACCACGATACAATGATGTTGGCCAGCGGCCCTTACCCTCAAGTATTAAAAAACCGGGTGGGTGGTGACTGGGGACACCTGAATAACCATCAAGCACTTCACCTGCTACATAACATCGAACTCAATCAATTACAGCAATTGGTACTGGGTCATATTAGCCAGCAGAACAATTCACTCGAACTTGTGAGAGAGACACTTGTTGAAAATGTTATGTCGGATAAAGATCACCTGCAGACATCTATCCATTATGCAACACAGGAGCAGGGTGTTATCTGGCACCAATTGGAGGCTTGCTAGCCCTGTTTATTGCTTCCATCTTAGGCTGTTAGTGAGCTAGCCGAGATATTGGTCAAAGGGTTGTGTGATGTCGGATTATCCAAAATTAGTTTTTAATCTTGCTAGGTTGTCCACAATTACACTACTAACTTTATGGAAATATTCGAAATGCACTGTAAGTCATTGATATTTTCATGCGACATTGCTAACTATATGATTTATAAGGATATTATAGGAGTGGTTAAAAAATAACCATTTTGTTTGTGGTGCCTAATTGAGTGGTCTGGATCGAGTTTTCATAAAGATACACACAAAGTTACCCACAGATTTTGTGGGTAACTATTGGCGAGATAAATGAATGAAATGTCAACCAAATAGATACTGAAGCGTTTACTTTTTACAGTGAGTAGGTAGTTTGATGGAATCGCTGACCTGCTTGGCTAACAACTGACCATCGGCACAGAAGAGTTGGTCGTTATTCTCGAGGTCGACCACTGTGGGGTGAGGGAGGAAAAGTAGGGGCTTGATTTCAACCAAGTTGTTTTGGTTCAGGTTGATATGTGTCAGTCCGGTAAATATTTCAAGTCCTTTCAGCTCTGCAATACCACCATTTGAGCAGTTGAGGTGGGTGAGCTGGTTGGCACTGGTCACTTGTTGGTCAAAAATAGCCTGGTCAATACAGGATTTGAGTGCAGGGTCAGGTATATTATAGCTAGCAAATAGGATCGGCGGATCAAACACCGGGTGTTTATTCAGAGTAAAGATATAACCCTCACAGCCAGTAAGCATAAAGACAGTAAGAATAAGAAAAGTTTGTAGATGGTTTTTCATAAGACTGCGAACCATTTATTTCAGAATGTGATAAAACGGCTTGCAAAGATTTTAGCTTTCACCAGAATAAAGGGTTAGCCGTTTTCATTATTATAGGGTGTTTAAAGCCCAAGCGTTATTCAAGTGTTCATCAAGAGGATATGACATGAAGAAGTTTCTAATAGCAGTAGTCATTTTTGGATTGGCCGGGTGTATGTCAACGGACCCTTATACAGGACAGCAGAAAGTCAGTAATACCGCTAAAGGTGCCGGGATTGGTGCGGTTACAGGGGCCATCATTGGTGCAGCTGTTTCCAGTAGTGACGATCGTGCAAAGGGTGCACTCATCGGTGCGGCGGGCGGTGCTGCGGTTGGTGGAGGTGTTGGTTTCTATATGGATCGCCAAGAGGCTGCCTTGCGGGCAAAACTTGAAGGCACCGGTGTTCGAGTAGTGCGTGAGGGCGATAATATTCGTTTAGTGATGCCGGGTAATATTACGTTTGGTGTTGATCGGTACGAGGTTCGTCCAGAGTTTTACAGTACGCTTGAATCAGTGGCTATCGTATTGAAAGAGTTCGATAAGACGAATGTCCGGGTTGCAGGTCATACTGACTCTACCGGTAGCTCTGAATACAATCAGACGCTCAGTGAGCGCCGGGCAGGTAGTGTAAACCAGCTTCTCGTTAGCTATGGGATTGTAAGTGGTCGTGTATGGGCGACGGGGTATGGATCACGCTATGCCATTGCAAGTAACGACACTGCCTCGGGACGCCAGGCTAACCGTCGAGTGGAGCTGGAACTTGTGCCCATGCAGTGATGACACAGGCAACGTAGTTCTTCTTGGTCGGCCCGGGTGTGAATCTCGGGCCGAACTTCTTTCTGTTGCACTAAACTTACCGACCATAGCTTCTGACGAGATTTCAGATCTTAGTAGTGGTTTTGTACTCGTGGTCGATCACTCCGGATTGTCTCTACAGCAATTAGGCATCAAGGTGCCTGGCCCGATACGCTGCGACTTCGCAGAAGGGGCGGTAAGGCATCGCCGTTTATACGGCGGTGGAAAAGGGCAGGATATTGCAAAAGCTGTTGGCCTCAGTCATAAGGGGTTTAAACCACGGATTTTGGATTTGACCGCAGGCCTTGGACGTGATGGTTTTGTGCTGAGTACACTTGGTGCGACGGTTCAAATGATTGAAAGGCACCCCGTGGTTTTGGCGCTCCTCCAGGATGGATTAACCAGAGCTCAGCTGGAGGCTGTTGCTGACCCTGAGTTGGAAGAAGTACTGGCTCGTATCTCTGTGTTTGGTTTAGACGGTAAGGATTATTTGGAGAAATTATCAGAAGAACATCGTCCAGATGTGGTCTATCTTGACCCCATGTTTCCGCCGAGGGGAAAATCTAGCAAGGTGAAAAAAGAAATGCAGCTATTTCACCAGCTAGTCGGTGTGGATCCGGACGCATCAGAACTTCTACCATTGGCTGTCGAAAGGGCTCGCTACCGAGTGGTTGTGAAGCGCCCGGCACACGCGCCTTTTTTGGCTGAGAGTAAACCCAGTTACAGTTTGAAGGGAAAATCTACACGGTTCGACATTTATTCAGTACAGAAGCTTCCCTAGTTATTACCACTGGTACCCCACTGAAATAACCCACTCGTCATCTGCATGTTTACTACCATCGCTGGGTTCACCGACATAATCAAAGTCATAGCGCATTTCACTGAATATACCGGCGAAAAGTGGGATTTTGATACCTGTACTGGACTTCAGCCGGTTATTGTCAGCATCTTCGATTAACCATAGTAGCGAATGCTCATGGAAGAGAGTGATGTCTTTGTATGAAATGGGCCAGTCTAGCCTCGCCGCCCAGCGGCTGGCGAGATCTTCCTCCGTATTGCCATTTGAGTCTCTTGTTATCAAGTAGCTGGGCCCGAGCTGTAAGTTCAGGTTGAGTTGATTTTCCAGGTAAATCCTTCGGCCAAGACCTACCCCTATTTCGAACTGTTCATAAACAGCACTAAATCTGTCCTTGTCATAATCACCGCGACCGTAGCTAAACCAACGGTCATTAAAGTCATGATTGAGTTGGTAGTCGACTTCGTAATTTTCTTCGTCGATGTTGCCATTAGTTTTTTCTAATTCAGTTTTAAGTTTTGCTTCATGACGAAATTCTTCTTGGTTCCATTTGAGTCGTGCCTCAAAGTTAGAATTCATGGAATCAGAATTACCTGATTTTCGATTGGTATTTAATTTAACCTCGCCACTAAAAGGCGCTAAAGGTGGAGGGGGGCTGGTAGCAACTAACTCTTTAAGTTGTAAACCGGAAAGCTGTCCTTTTTCACAAATACCATCAATTGTTTCTGACATTTTCAGTGAGCAATTTTCAGCATTATTAGCATCGCTTTTAACCGTGCGAAGAACCGTTGAGGAAGCAAAGTGCCCAACTTTTTCCTTGGGCAGCCTGAGTTCTCCTAATGTATCTGACATCCATATGATGGTCTCTTCATTAATAGTCATCAGTTCGCCATGAAAAACATCACCGTTATGTAGGGTTATTTTCCCAGCAATAGCGGGTATCGATGCAGCCGTAGTAATGAGGAATAAAAAAAGCACCTTGTATAACGAAGAACTCTTCATGGGGGCTCCAAATGAATGTACTGAGCGGGTTGAGTACGTTAAAGCAGTTTTTCCAGTATCCGTTGATAAATAGCACTCAGCGCTTCCAGATCAGTTATACACACACTCTCATCCACTTTGTGGATAGTGGCATTGATCGGTCCGAGTTCTATTACCTGGCTACCATGGGGTGCAATAAATCGACCATCAGAGGTGCCGCCGGCAGTGGATAGTTCAGTCTCTAGCCCCGTAATATCACGAATACTTGAAACCGTAGCCTCAACCAAGGCGCCTTCTGGGGTTAGGAAAGGTAGGCCGCTGAGATTCCAATTGAGCTCATAGTTGAGGCCGTGTCTCCTCAGGATACCTTCAGTGCGAGATTTTAATTGATCGGCTGTGACCTCTGTGGAAAAGCGGAAATTGAACACAATCTTTGCTTCACCGGGAATAACGTTGGTCGCTCCCGTGCCGCTATTTACATTGGAAATTTGAAAGCTGGTGGCAGGAAAGAATTGGTTACCCTTATCCCAACTTTCAGTAGCTAGCTCTGCTAATGCCGGGGCAACTTTGTGGATGGGGTTGTCTGCCAAGTGAGGGTAGGCTACGTGCCCTTGCACACCTTTGACAGTGAGCTCGGCGCCAAGTGATCCTCGACGGCCATTTTTGACGACATCACCTATTTGCAAGGTACTTGATGGTTCTCCCACCAGGCACCATTCTGGAATGGCATTTTGTGCCACTAGCCACTCGACCACTTTCACAGTGCCGTTGATGGCTATGCCTTCTTCATCACTGGTAATTAGGAAGGCGATTTTTCCATTATGATTGGGGTTTTCTGCAATAAAACGTTCCACGGCAGTGACCATTGCTGCCAGCGACCCTTTCATATCTGCCGTACCACGACCATACAATAAATCACCTTCGATGGTGGGTTCAAAGGGTGGGTGTAGCCAATCATTCTCTGGACCTGTAGGCACCACATCGGTGTGCCCAGCAAAGCAAAGCGTGGGGCCTCTGTCCCCGTGTACGGCCCAGAAATTCTCTACGTCAGCGAAGGGGAGTTTGGTCACATGAAAACCAATGGCTTCTAGCCGTTCAATCATCAACTGCTGGCAACCGGAATCTTCCGGTGTCACAGAATGGCGGCGAATAAGTTCACAGGTGAGTTCAAGTGTTGGTGTCATCATATCGAAACCATAAATATTTTAACCATAGGGGTTATAAACAAATGCTCTTGACCGGCTAGCAGCAGCTGAAAAAATGGTTGCTATCGGCGTTGATCGTGGATAAGTTTTTTAGTCTGTTGTGCAAGAAAATCTCAAGCGATGTATCAAGGGAAAAGAATGCAGCCTCGATGACAGATAAGGAACTTGGCCCAATAAGGGTTAACCGCAAAGCAATCAAAACTGGCGATTCCAAGTCCCGGATCTATCTCTAGGGAGTTCTTACTCCGGTGTGGCGCCTAGTTGATACAACATCTGCAGCGCAACGGGTGGTTTCATTCCAAATTTCCCGAACCACTTACCATAAATACCCACAATTTGACCGCTGCGATTAACGCGGGACAAGGCACTGTCGACAACTAGCCGAAAATCTGCATCGCCCCGTTGTATCGCGAGGGCGAATGGTTCATAGGAAAATAGTTGGGGAGACAAAAAGTATTGGTCGGGTTTACTTCGTGCAATGACACTTCCGATGAGGATAACCTGATCAGATGAAAATGCGGCGACTTCACCTTTATCCAATAGAGCCATGCCTTCATCTAATGAGGCTACTGCTACGACTTCACTGTTAATACCGTTTTCTGACAATACTCTTTCCAGCGATGTTTTGGTTGTGGTGTTCTCCACCACGGCAACTTTTTTACCCTTAAGGCCTGTAATATTAGAAATAGCCGCACCAGAGCTACTCAATAATCCACCACCTGTCACAAAGGTCAGTTGTGAAAACCCTACTTTTTCTGAGCGACCTAAGGTTTTAGTCGTAGCACCGCACAAAAGATCGATTTTGGATGACTCTATATCCTCAAAACGTGACACTGCTGTTACTGGAACATAATTTATCTTAAGATT
>JAGPWA010000011.1 GCA_018066715.1 Porticoccus sp.
CGTTGCTATTAAGGGGTGATCACAGTGGTGACTTTGTAATATAACCGTGCCTGGCTGAGCACCACGGCCTGCTCGTCCGGCGACTTGGGTGATCAACTGTCCCATTTTTTCTGGTGCCCGAAAGTCAGGGCTGAACAGACCACCGTCGGCATCTAATATGGCTACTAGAGTGACATTGGGAAAATGGTGCCCCTTGGCCAGTAACTGGGTGCCAATGAGAATGCAGGGTTCACCACCATTGACCCGGTCAACAACCGCCTGCATCGCCTGCTTGCGGCGAGTGGTGTCCCGGTCTACACGGATAATAGGGGTGTCCGGAAACATAGCCTCAAGGATTTCTTCACTGCGCTCCGTACCCTGACCAATACATTGAAGTTTTGCACTGTGGCAGAGCGGGCAGCTAGTGGGTATGGGTTCCATGTGTTCACAGTGGTGACAGAGCAGCCGGTTGGGGCTTCGGTGTACCGTGAGTCGAGCTTCACAACGGTGGCAGTTGGATATCCAGCCACATTCGTGACAGCTCAGTGTGGGGGAAAAGCCTCGGCGATTCAGGAATACCAACACTTGATTGCCGGCTGCTATGGTGTCGGTAATCGCCGCAATTAACTCGCGGGAGTAACCACTGGATAAGTTCGCTTTGCGGATATCGACTGGCTGCCAACGCGGTTGCACCGCATTACCTGGGCGGCATGAAAGCACCAGTTTGGTGTAGCGCTCTTGCTGACAGTTATATAACGACTCCAATGAGGGTGTGGCTGACCCAAGAATTAGGGGTATGGATTCCCGGTGAGCGCGAATCACAGCTAGATCTCTGGCCGAGTAGCGAAAGCCCTCCTGTTGTTTGAAAGAGCTATCGTGTTCTTCATCGACAATGAGTAAACCGGGCGACTTGAGTGGGGTAAAGATGGCCGACCGGGTGCCTAACACAATGGGGGCCTGGCCGGTGCGAGCGGCGTTCCAAGCAATCGCTCTTTCTCGATCAGTGAGCCCGGAATGAAGTACCGCAATGGGGCAGTTGAAGCGAGCTTGAAAACGGCTGAGGGTTTGTGGTGTCAGGCTGATTTCTGGAATCAGTACCAGCGCTTGTTTGCCATATCGCAGAATTTTTTCAATGGCCTGTAAATACACTTCTGTTTTACCGCTGCCAGTTTCACCGTGCAGTAGGTAGGGGTGAAAGCCGTGCAGGTCGATATTGTCCAGTGCCTGCTGTTGTTCGGGATAGAGCGATAAAGGTTGTTCCAGTAGCAGGTTATCCACATCAAATACGGGAGCATTTCTCTGAATAACGACTGTTTCAATCAGCCCTTTTTGTTCCAGTTGCCGCAATACGGCGATGGATGTGTCGAGTCGTTTAAAATCATCTCGGCTTGCGGTGGCTTGCTGCTGCAACAGGTTGAGTGCCTGCTGTTGTTTGGGTGCCCGGCTCAGCGCTGTCTCGGGCAAGCCTTTACCCTGTTCGCTCAGTTGCCAGTGTTTTTCATCGGACTCAGGTATGGCTTCACCTTTGCGCAACAGGGCGGGCAGGGCGCTGCTTAGGGCATCGCCTATGGGGTGTTGGTAATAACTAGCAGCCCACCGGTATAGTTCAAAGAGTTGTTGTGGCACCAGTGGTTCTGCATCTAGCACGCTATCGATGGGTTTTAACCGAGAGAGGGAGACACTGCTCTTTTGGGCAGTATCAACAATGATGCCCACCACTTTGCGCCGACCAAATGGGATCAAAACCCGTACGCCGGGTAACAGTGCATTGGCAGTATTTGTGGGTGGTAGGTAGTCAAACAAGCGCCTTAGGGGCGATGGCACAGCTACGCGGTATATTGTGGGGCTTTTAGCATTGGTCATTTATTACGGGTCACTTGTTACAACTGATGTTTACTACTAACTTGTTACCACTTACTTATGGCCGAGTATTTGTACCGAAACCCGGACAAAACCTTGAATGAGTGGTGTTTTCTGGTAGTATGCGCCCTCCGTTTGAAGGCGGTATATGGTGCTCAACAGTATGATGATTGGGTGGCGGTATGCAAGACATTGAGGCAAAGAGAAAATGAAAACTGAGATTCACCCAAATTACGGCGCGCTGATTGCAACATGCAGCTGCGGCAATAAGATTGAAGTTGGCTCCACTCTGGTTGATAGCATCCACATTGATGTGTGTTCCGAGTGTCACCCGTTCTATACCGGCAAGCAGAAAGTTGCTGATACAGGTGGTCGTATCGATCGCTTTAACAAGCGCTTTGCTGGTCGCCCTGCTAAGAAATAATATCGACATGTTTGCCTTTCGAGGCAGCCGAAAAACGCTCCAGGCTAACGCCTTGAGCGTTTTTTTTGTTTTAGGGTTTGCGGTTTTTGGTTTGGTCAGCGGCTGTGGTGTAGACAACAATCCAGCTCAGCCCTTACCTAAGCTCTCGCCTAAATCCTCGCTTCAAACGCCCCCCTCACTGCAATCCCCGGTACAACAGTCGACAGGTTGTGCCCCATTTTCCAAAACTGAGAGGGTTCGAGTCGCCAAGATTTACGATGGCGATACCCTGACATTATCTGATGGGCGAAAAGTACGTTTAGTGGGTGTTAATACCACTGAAATGGGTCGAGATGGTCAGCCAGATCAGCCCCTTGCTCGCCGTGCCCAGCAGGTAGCCAGCACGTTTATTCGTCAATCTGATCGTGTTGAATTGTTATTGGATACTCAACGCAAAGACCACTATGGTCGCTGGTTGGGCCATATCTATAATGACGCTGGAGAAAACCTGGAACAGCACCTGTTACAGCAGGGGCTGGCTTACCATGTGGCCATTCCTCCAAACCTGACTCTTGCTGAGTGTCTTGCTAAAGCAGAGCAACAGGGGAGGGACGCTCGATTAGGTGTGTGGAGTGACCCGAGCCTCTCACCTGTGAAGGCGAAGCACATTAAACGCGGTGGTTTTCAGCGAGTGCAGGGGCAGGTAACGGCAGTTCAAACGGGTAAGCACTGGCGGTTGGAGTTGGATAAAAATATTACTGTGATGATCTATTCAGAGCACCAGCACAGATTTACCCAAGCATGGTTTGAGCGTCTACAGGGTAAGAATATTGAAGTTCAGGGCTGGGTCTATCAATCCAGAGATGAATGGCGAATCAAGCTGGAAACGCCCTATGGCATTGAGTTGCTTTAACGCCCTAAACTTATACTTTGCCTTACAATCAAAGGGGCCGGTGTCGAATAGAAATAATAGTTCCTATCAAATGTCACCGACCCCTTTCTTGCAAAGGGGGTATCCAAAAAAATTGTCACCAAGTAGCTGGTTCTAATTTAATGGACCCTAGACTCTTGGCAGTTAAATACACTCGATGGCTTCGTTAATGATCCATCTCCAAGCATTTTTCCCATCATTCAGTGTGAATACGGGTTCTCCATGCACCATTAAATAATTGATGACGGTCGCTTCGGTAACCACTTCGAGATCACCTCCGGTTTCTATGCCATGCTCTGCAAGAATGTCCGGGTTCGTAATGCCACAATTGTTACTGTTATCAGCCATGGTGAACATGATATGTTCCAACCCATCATGCCCCGAGTGACACAGTGAAAAGCAGTGCCCCATCTCATGTGCCAGGATCGTTCCATAGACATGTGTCATTACTCCGGGCCTGACCGAGGCGCCTGTTGTGACTCTTTTTTCTCCTCGCCAGTAGGGTGTTGATAGCCCCAAGTTTCCGTCAGCGTATCCAAAAACAAAACCTGCTGGTAGATCACAAATATCACCAAGACCAAATTGATTGCTCATTCTAACCATGATTCTGCCGTGACCACCTTCTGGATCAATTACATTTCCATTGGCATCCACAGTCTGAGCTGTCACTAGCATTTCATCTAAACTTTCAATTTCAAATGTTCTAATGATGTCCCAGTCTAGGAATATTGCGATTTTTTCAAATTTCCTTTCTGCCACTTTGAGCATGTCTCTCAATGTGTCTTTATCTCCAGCCAATAATTGAAATTCAGGTACATCATTATCTGAGCCGCTTAGGTAGGCTCTTATATCTCCAATTGAGACACGGTGATCTGTCCCTGTGTATACAAGTCGGTAAATGTTTCTGGAGATGACTTTTTCACACCAAATGGGTGCGTAGCCTGCGATGTCATATAAATTAATGGTGTCATTCCCATGCATATCACGAAGGTCTAAGTGAGGAGACCGGGAGGAAATACTGCATATAAATGGAAAAACATTCCACTGGGTGCCAAATGAACTGCTATCCATACCAAGTTTATCTTCTAATTCTTCTAGTCTGTCACCCTCGAATTTACTGACGAGTTCTTCCTGCAACCAGGACCGCAATGAATCTAACTCGATGCCATCAATTGCACCCCTTGAACCAAGTGACAAGACGCCTAAAGCATTAGTCACAGCTTGAGCCACTCCTAGAAGTACCCCTTTGGTCAGACCCTCCAAAGCTCGACAGAAATCCAAGCTGAGAATGCCGCCTACAATTTCGAATACTCCTTCGATTACTCTGGCGAGACCATCAACAACGCCCCTAATAATATCGAGTACACCAGCAACGATACCCAGAAAAAACCGACCTACAGGACCCAGATTATCCCCTAGGTCTAAAATGGAATCTTTTGTTAAATCCAGTAGGTCTGAGACATCATCCACGATGCCTGTGACCAGATCGCCGATATCATCAATAATGCTGAGGACATCCATCCATAGGTCAGCTATGGAAATTAATGCGGCCAAGGGGTCGGTGAAAAGGCAGACAACAAACGTAACAACAAACTTTATAACGGCAAATACAACTTCGACTACAATTTTGACAACCTTGACCACAATTTCACAGACGGTTTCAACGAGCCATTCGCCTACGACTTTGACAACCCATTCCACAATGATTTCAATGATGGTTTCAAGCCAGCAAAACCATTTATTACAACAGGCACACCACCAGTTGCAGGATCTACGCCGACAGCGTCGTTCTGTTCGTTCTCTTCTACGCTCAATGGGCTCTCTGATTTCTCGCTCAACCCATTCCCTGGCTTCATGGCAGGCTTCCTCGGCTCGTTCAATAAACTGTTCAACTGGTTGTGTTATGTTTTCAGTCATCCATGTTCTTACTGTGGTGCAAGGCATAACGTTCTCCTTAGTAGGTGTTACCAATTTTTGTTGTTGAGTTCATCTATAACTTTGTTCAGTCGGTAAAAGCTCCATCGTAGTCCAGCCAGCTTTGCGGCCATGGCGGAAAATACAGCGATGAAAAAAAATAAGATTATTTCCGGCCAGAATTTAATATGAGTACTGCTAGTTAGGCTGAAGAGTAGTATTAAGGTGGCAATAAAAACGGGACCAGCCCAGAGGCATGCACAATCATTAAACAGATGCTTGATTTTTCTTTCATAGCTTTTTTTAATGAATGTATCCATTTCAGTCAGATCCATTTTAATAGACTGTATCTGTGGCCTGTTAAGCCATGAGTTAAGTTCATGAAGGTGGATAATGTCTTCTTTTGAGTTAATTATTATTTTCATAAAAATATTTGATGATTAATCAAATGGTTGATGGGGAATATGGGTTTTGTTATAGAAACGTTGGTGGTGCTTACATCTTTGGTGGACAAAATAGATGTGCAGAAAATAGAGTAAGAAATGATCAAATTATGTAGAGAGGGGGTACTGATTGTTTGGCTCGTCTTCCATGACATAACAAGTAAACCTTGGGGTGTTTTGGCTGCGCTAATACCAGATATTTCATTAATACCTACGAAGTATAGACGGTGTTTCAAAAATCGTCGGTAAATGTCTGAGAAAAAAGGTGACGGAGCGATTAAGTTTTAACCGCTAAACTTGAAAGCGTGAGTCCGGTCTTGAATTGTGGATGCTCATAACTAGGTTTCACCCTATATCGAGACGACTACGAATAGAGAAAAAACTTGGTTTTAGACTTCTAGCGCAACAGTTTGTCCATCGATTGATAAGAAGTGTCTCAACCTAGTGATTTTCTGGGACGCCCATTTAATAGATCTTGAACATTAGCCATCTCTTCGTATTCCCAATACCGCATGTTTGGTTACATCTTTTAGTTGGATATAACTTGCTGATTCTTTTCGTTGGATATAGTGTCATCCTCTGTTAATTCAAATGAGCGGAGGAATTGTTGATGTTAGTTAATGACTATTACTCGCAAGAAAACCATGGCCCCTATGAGCGCTATGATCTGGGTGATTTTCAGCTGGAGAGCGGTGGAACCCTACGTAACTGTCAGCTGGCCTACACGACCTTCGGACAATTAAACCCCAATAAAGATAACGCCATATTGATGACGACTTGGTATTCCGGTACCAGCAAAATCATGGAGCAAGTTTATGTGGGGCAGGGGCGGGCAATCGACCCGGATAAATACTTTGTCATTATTGTTAACCAAATTGGTAATGGTCTTTCCTCCTCCCCTCATAACACGCCTGCTCCATTTGGTATGGCGGCATTTCCCCATGTGAGAATTGGTGATGATGTTCGTGCTCAGCATCAGCTTCTGACGGAAAAATTTGGTCTCGATTCTCTTGCCTTGGTTGTTGGTGGGTCTATGGGCGCCCAGCAAACCTGGGAATGGGCAGTGCGTTATCCTGATATGGTCAAGCGTGCTGCACCCATTGCAGGAACAGCGAAAAATACACCCCATGATTTTTTATTTACAAAAACCTTAAATGAAGCGATCACCTCAGACCCAGCTTGGGAGGGTGGTTGGTATAAAGAGCCCCATGCGGTGAACGATGGATTGCGTCGGCACGCGGATCTCTGGTCGGTGATGGGCTATAGCACTGAGATGTTCAAGCAGGAGTTGTGGCGTGAGCTTGGATTCTCCTCCCTGGAAGATTTTTATGTCGGCTTTACCCAAGGTTATTTTTTGCCCATGGACCCCAATGACTTGTTGTGTATGGCGTGGAAGTGGCAGCGCGGTGATGTCAGCAGAAACACCGGGGGTGATCTTGAAAAGTCGTTGGGGCGAGTGACCGCCAAAATGTTTGTGATGCCCATTAGTACCGATATGTTTTTTCCTCCAGAAGATTGTGAAGATCACCAAAAAATGGTCGCCAATAGTGAGTTTAGAGTGATTAATAGCCCCTGGGGGCACTTGGGTCTATTGGGTATGGACCCGAAATACGTAGAGCAAGTGGATAGCCACTTGGCCGAATTGTTAGCTATGGATGTTGAATGATGATAAGTCACCTTAATATGAGTAACGTATTATGAATAAAGTGTTGCGAGGGCTTGATCATGGCAACAGATAATTCCTCAAACAAACTTAACAGTGTGGTTGCCGAAGCTCGTCGTGCCCGTAAAGATCGGGAGAATGGTTATCGCGAAAAATCGCTAAAAATGTACCCCTGGGTGTGTGGCCGTTGTGCCCGTGAATTTACCCGACAAAACCTGAGTCAGTTGACGGTTCATCACCGTGATCACAATCATGATAACAATCCCTCTGATGGCAGTAACTGGGAGTTGTTGTGTCTTTACTGTCATGACAATGAGCATTCACGCTATACCGAAGTAGAGGGTGGTAACACCTCAACGGAGACGGAGAGAACGGCGGCTACCCACAGCCCATTTGCCGGGCTGGGTGATCTGTTGAAAGTTAAGGACGAGAACTTGAGATAAAACCTAAAGATTAGAGACTGAAGGTTGGTTGAAGCTTAGCTCGAAGACTTCTTTCTGGGCTGAAGGTTTAACCCGCCAGACTTCTTATTTTTGGTGCCGGGCTTTTTACCGGATGGGCTACCTTCAGAATGTGGCTGGCCTTTAGGTCCGGATTTTCCTGCAGTTTTTGGTTTCTTTGGCTTTTTAGGTTTCAGGGGTCGAAGGTCTAGCTTGGATTCCGGGACATTGTGGTTCGGTTCAAAACCATCAACCAGTTTTCGAGGCAACAGCTGCTTAATTAAACGTTCAATGTCGGTGAGCTGCTTGAACTCATCGGCACTGACCAGTGAAACCGCCTGACCTTTCATACCGGCCCGACCTGTGCGGCCAATCCGGTGTATATAATCTTCTGCCACGATGGGTAAATCAAAATTAACCACTTGGGGCAGCTGTTCAATATCCAATCCCCGTGCTGCTACATCGGTAGCAACTAAAATTTTAACCGACCCTTTTTTTGCATCAGTCAGTTTAAAGTCAGCCAGAGTTTTTGTTCGCACGGCCTGGCTTTTATCGCCATGAATCGCCGCGGCTTTAATATTTTCATTGTGCAAATATTTGACGAGCTGGTTGGCCCCTTTTTTTGTCTTGGTGAAGACCAGCACTTTTTCCCATTTATTATGGTGAATCAGATCAGTAAGTAATGCTGGTTTTTGTTTTTTGTCGACGGGATGAACCCACTGTTTGATCGTGGTTGCCGTGGTGTTTTGCGGGCTGATGGAAATCTCAACCGGATGGTTGACCAGTCCTTTGGCCAGATTACGAATCTCATCAGAAAATGTGGCAGAAAACATTAGGTTTTGGCGCTGCTTGGGCAGCAGTGCCAGGATTTTGCGAATATCGTCGATAAACCCCATATCCAGCATTCGGTCGGCTTCGTCCAGCACCAGTACTTCCAATTGCTTAAACTTCACCGCATTTTGTTGGTAGAGGTCCAGCAAACGCCCGGGTGTCGCCACAAGAATATCAATGCCTTTACGCAGCTTCATCATCTGAGGATTAATCTTTACCCCGCCATACACCACGGCAGAACGCAGGGGTAAATGTTTACCGTAGGTCGCTATACTCTCAGCAACCTGGGCTGCCAGTTCACGAGTTGGGGCTAATACCAGAGCCCTGACATGATTTGCTTCGACGGGTTTCCCTTTGGCGAGCTTCTCCAGTATCGGCAGGGCAAAACTGGCTGTTTTTCCCGTGCCGGTTTGAGCTGCAGCCATCACATCCTTGCCTTGCATGGCAGGGGGTATGGCTTTTGACTGAATAGGGGTCGGCGTGTCGTAGCCCTGTTCAGCAACAGCATCAAGAATTGGGGCGGATAGGCCAAAAGTGGTAAAGCTCATTAGTGTTAGTAGGCCCTTGGTATCTCTTGTTACCAGCAAATCTAGGCTGGGTATGGGGGTGAAGTATAAACGCTTAGTGATTAATGTCTGACAGAATCTTGATAGGTATTTTAAGAGGGCTGTTAAGGGGTTGTTAAGGAACCTCTTGAAAGACAATTTGAGTATGTCTAGGTCTCACGCAAGGTTCTGGGTGCGTGGTAAG
>JAGPWA010000040.1 GCA_018066715.1 Porticoccus sp.
CGACGATTAACACTACCGGGGGTAACAGGCTTCTCAGTAGGCGAAAGGCACTGAGGCGATCACCATCATCTACTTCGGCAACAGGCGCGATGTCTGGCCTGAGCCGGGAAATGATGATCAGATAGCCGATATACATCAGCACCAACAGTAAGCCCGGAATAATGGCGCCGACAAATAGGTCGCCAATGGACATCGTCTTGGGGGTAAAAATACCCATAGAGAGCTGGGCCTGTTGGTAAGCACTGGAGAGAATATCCCCCAGTAACACCAGCGCAATAGAGGGCGGGATAATTTGCCCCAGTGTGCCCGTGGCACAAATAGAGCCGGTAGCTAGTGAGGGAGAATAACCGCGTTTCAGCATGGTGGGCAGAGACATTAATCCCATGGTCACCACGGTAGCGCCGACAATCCCGGTACTGGCGGCCAGCAGCATTCCTACGATGACGACAGAGATACCTAGGCCACCTTTAAATTTGCCAAATAGCAGCGACATGCTGTCGAGTAAGTCTTCCGCTAGCTTGGATTTTTCCAGCATCACACCCATTAATACAAACAGCGGCACGGCAATTAGGGTGGTGTTATCAATGGTGCCGTAGAGCCGATTGGGTAATGCATGGAGGAATGCCATATCAAAATGGCCAGTCATGTTACCCACAAGGGCAAACAACAGCGCAGTACCCGCCAGAGAAAAGGCCACGGGATAGCCTGCCATCAATACCAGGCAGACCGCGACAAACATCAGTAGGGGAATATATTCGATCATCAGACCATTCCCTCCTGTTGTTCGCCAGTATGTTCTCCACCAAGATGGAAAAAGAACAGCAGGTTTTTGATAATTTCGGCTACCCCTTGCAGCAGCAAGGTCACTGGCATCACCAGTAACAGGGTTTTGAGCAGATAGACCCAGGGCAACCCCTGCGTTTCTTTTGAGACCTCATGAACAGCCCAACTGTTGGCCACATACTCCCAGCTGAAGATGAGAATTAACAAGCTGACAGGAATTAGAAATAGCACAGCACCTAAAGCGTCTACGAGTGCTTGACCACGAGGTGTGAATTTTTGGTAGAGAATATCCACTCGCACATGGCCACCGCGCTTTAAGGTGTAAGCGGCACCCAGTAAAAAAACCAGTGCATGCAGGTAGGTGACCGATTCTTGCAGGGCAATAGAGCCTGACCCCAGAAAGTAGCGCATCACCACAACAGCGCAGGTAAGGGCCATCATCGCGAAGGTTAACCACGCAATGATACGGCCGGTCCACTCAGTGAAGCAGTCGATACCCCGGGCTAGCCGTTCCAGAATACGGATAAGGGCACTACTAGTAGAAGTCACAGGCATTGTTTTTATTAGGTCTTAAAAACGGTTGCTCATTATACGTTCAATAGTGTCTGGACTCATCCTGAGGTTTGTTTCTTGCCTTTATGCCCTTTGGGTACAAATTTGCTGTCGTGCAAATTAGTGACTCGGGACATCCTTGTCCCTCGGGCTTCGCCCATCGGCAAAGCCGACGCCCAAAACGGCTTCGTGCCGCTTAGTGACTCGCACCATCCGTGGTGCTCGGGGTTTCACCCCGCCAGCAAAGCAGGCGCCCAAATTTGCTGTCGTGCAAATTTGTCACATTACTGTCACAGAGGGTTCATATAGTTGTCATTATTGAAAACTAGTATGTCGTTCGATGATTAACGACAAGCCCTGGAGGCAAAAGTGAAAAATACCCATAAATTGGCCATTGCTGGCGCTGCTATAGCACTGACTATGGCGAGCACTACTGTACTGGCAGCCGCTCGCGATTATGTGAGTGTTGTTGGTTCTTCTACCGTTTACCCATTTGCCACTGTAGTTGCAGAGCGTTTTGGTAAGTCCACAGGTAATGCCACACCAAAAGTTGAATCTACCGGTTCTGGTGGTGGTATGAAGTTGTTTTGCTCTGGTGTTGGCACCATTCACCCAGATGTCACTAATTCGTCACGCCGAATGAAAGCGTCTGAATACAAGCTTTGTCAGGACAATGGCGTTACGGATGTGATCGAAGTACTGATTGGTTATGACGGAATTGTTGTTGCCAACTCCAAAGCTAGGGAGCCTATGCAGTTAACGCGTAAGGACTTATTCCTTGCACTGGCTGTTCAAGTACCTGGCGCTGACGGCAAACTGATAGCCAACCCCTACAAAACTTGGAAAGATGTTAATCCGGCACTGCCGAACACGAAGATCGAAGTGCTAGGGCCTCCCCCTACTTCCGGTACTCGTGATGCGTTCTCTGAACTAGCAATGGAAGGTGGCGCAAAGAAATTTGCCGACTTGGCTGCGTTGCACGGTTCGAAGGATGCCGGTGAAATCAAAATGTTGATGGCCAAACTGGATATTCCAGAAAGTGTTTTCAACAAAAAAGGTAAAACAGTATTTAAGGCGGTTGCCCACGCAATTCGCGAAGATGGCCACTACATTGAAGCGGGTGAGAACGACAACTTGATCGTTCAGAAACTAGAAGCTAACCCTAATGCATTGGGTATCTTCGGCTTCTCCTTCCTTGATCAAAATAGCGATAAGGTACAGGGTTCCATTGTTGAAGGTGTTGAACCTGAATTCGATACCATTGCCAACAAGTCTTACCCCATTTCTCGCCCACTCTACTTCTATGTTAAGAAAGCACATATAGGCGTAGTTCCGGGTATTGAAGGCTACTTGGCTGAATTCAGCAGCGAGAAAGCCTGGGGTGAAGAGGGTTACCTGGCCGACAAGGGCATGATTCCCATGCCCACCGAATTGCGCAAACAGTATGCGACTTCGATTAAAAGCCAGCAGCTCATGACAGAGCCGAAGTAGTTCGACCATAATAGCTGTATTCTCCCACTTACCGCTATTAATCAGGGCCTGGCAATAGTCAGGCCTTCCCTATTTCAGGAAATTAAAGTGTTAAGTAACTATTTGGGCTATAGCAATTTTAAGTTATTGAAAATAGGTTAGTGAAACAGTAATGCAAACAGCCAACTTGTTCATTGTTCTACTTGTACTCAGTGCCGTTGCTTATTATATGGCTCGTGGGCGCTCAGTAGCATTAGCTCAACCTCTGGGTGGAATTCGCCACCTTCATTCCCTACCTTTTTTCTATGGTATGCGTGCCGCTATCTGGTGTGCATTGCCCTCCATGGCGTTGCTGGCAGTGTGGTTGTTATTTCATGAGCACATTATCAGCACGTTATTGCTTGATGGTTTACCAGAAGCTCAAAAGCCGACATCTGCTGCAGAGCATAACCTGCTATTAAACAGTATCGAAAATATTGCCAGTGGTGCACTCAGCGCTGAAACTTCAGCGCCGCACCTAGTCGCGGCAGCCGATGTTTTGAAAGATTTACGTGGCACAGCGCGAAACTTAGTGACAGCCGTGGTGTTATCGCTAGCCGTTATTGGAATGGGCTGGGGTTGGGTGAAAGTTTCACCCAAACTTCGTGCTAGGCAACAGGTAGAGCGGGTATTCAGGGGCCTGCTATTGGCGTGCGCTTGTGTAGCGATCTTTACCACTGTTGGCATTCTACTATCAGTATTATTTGAGTCATTGCGGTTTTTTCAGGCCGTGCCCGCCACAGAATTTTTGTTTGGTACGGAGTGGAGCCCACAAATGGCTATCCGTAGCGACCAGGTCGGTTCGTCGGGTAGTTTCGGTGCCATTCCCCTATTTGTGGGCACCCTGCTGATTTCATTTATAGCCATGTTAGTGGCGGTACCGGTGGGACTGATGTCAGCCGTATATCTCGCAGAGTATGCCAGCCCGAGAGTCCGAGGTTTGGCCAAACCTGCACTAGAGGTGTTGGCGGGTATCCCTACCGTGGTGTACGGCTTTTTTGCCGCATTGACGGTTGCTCCTTTTCTTCGTAAGGCCGGTGAGGGCGTGGGTCTTGAGGTCTCATCAGAGAGCGCCTTGGCGGCGGGTTTGGTGATGGGGGTGATGATTATCCCGTTTATTTCCTCTCTGGCTGATGACGTGATCAATGCGGTACCACAGAGTTTGCGAGATGGTTCGTTAGGCTTGGGGGCCACCCGTTCTGAAACCATTAAAAAAGTTATCTTTCCTGCCGCACTGCCCGGTATTGTTGGCGGTGTTCTGCTGGCCGTTTCTCGTGCCATTGGTGAAACCATGATCGTGGTGATGGCCGCTGGCTTGGCAGCTAAGTTGACGGCTAACCCACTCGAGACAGTAACCACGGTAACCGTACAAATTGTCACCTTATTGGTGGGAGATCAGGAATTTGATAGCCCTAAAACACTTGCAGCCTTTGCTTTAGGCTTGATGCTATTTGTTGTCACGCTGGTACTTAACTTTATTGCGCTGCGTGTTGTGAAAAAATATCGGGAACAGTATGACTGATCTTAAGAATGGCAGTGTAAAGCAGGCTAATTTGAATCTATCCCGTACAGAGATCATCGAGCGTAGTCTGGCAAAACGTTACCGGGCAGAAAAACGTTTTCGGTGTTACGGCATTATGGCCATTGTCTTTGGGCTGATGTGCGTCGCACTGTTGTTTACCGACATTATCAGCAAGGGATATAAAGCCTTTGCACAAACCTATATACAGCTAGAAGTAACCTATGATGCCAATATTTTGGGCATCACTGATCTCAATGATCCGCAGCAGGTGGCGCTTGGTGACTTTCAGGGCATTGTGAAACAGGCACTGAAAAATCGTTTTGAGGGTGTGTCTGGTCGCAAGGCCAAGCGAGAGCTATACGGCGTCATCAGTAACGGCGCAGGCTACAGATTGCGCGACCGGTTGGTGGCTAACCATCAGTTGTTGAATCAGAGTGAAACCCTTTGGTTGGTCGCCGATGATGATATCGACACCTATTACAAAAGTATGGGTAGTGATGCCGGGCCTTTTGTTGGGCGGATGAGTGAGCAGCGTCAGGGCTGGATTGAGCAGTTGACGGAAGCAGACGAGGTTGAATTACGCTTTAATCGCAACTTCTTTGTTCAGGGTGATTCTCGTGAACCGGAGTTAGCGGGTATTCGTGGCGCGGCAATGGGGTCGTTGTTTACCCTCATTATTACTATTTTATTGTCCTTTCCCATTGGTGTTGCCGCAGCGGTCTACCTCGAAGAATTTGCCCCTCGTAATCGTTGGACAGACCTTATCGAGGTGAATATCAACAACCTTGCAGCGGTGCCCTCAATCATTTTCGGCTTGCTGGGGTTGGCTATCTTTATCAACTTTTTTCATGTGCCGCGCTCGGTGCCCCTGGTGGGTGGCTTGGTGCTGACACTGATGACCTTACCGACCATTATTATTTCCAGTCGTGCGGCCATTAAAGCGGTCCCTCCTTCCATTCGAGAGGCTGCCATTGGTGTGGGCGCATCGCCCATGCAAGTCGTGCTACATCATGTGTTACCGCTGGCGATGCCCGGTATGATGACGGGCGCGATTATCGGTATGGCCCAGGCGCTGGGCGAGACAGCGCCTTTGCTAATGATAGGTATGGTGGCTTTTATTGTGGATGTTCCCGGTGGTTTTACCGACCCATCTACCGTGTTACCAGTACAAATTTTTCTGTGGGCAGATAGCCCCGAGCGTGCCTTTATGGAAAAGACCTCGGCAGCCATTATGGTGCTGCTGGCTTTCCTGATAGTGATGAATACCCTGGCAGTGATACTGCGTAAAAAAATGGAGCGTCGTTGGTAGCGTTCATTCTTGTAATGAGAGTAGACAACGACAGCCATGGGCTGATAGCAGGCACTGTAGACAGTATTTGAGGTAAAAGACGATGACAAATGTTCCAGAACCGTTATTAAAACGGGGTGTAACCGCAATGGATAATGTTCAATATCCAGATCAGGCGGTGGGCGAGCCATTTGCCAATGATCATAAAATGAGCTTGCGAAACGTTAACGTTTTTTATGGCGACAAGCAGGCCATCTTCGACGTGAATATCGATATCGCACGCAACGAAGTGATAGCCATGATTGGCCCTTCTGGTTGTGGTAAATCCACCCTTCTTCGCAGTATTAACCGGATGAATGATACGGTTGAAGGCTGTGTGGTCTCTGGTGAGCTAACCTTGGATGGTGAAGATATTTACACCACCAAAATGGACCCGGTGGCACTGCGCGCCAGGGTGGGAATGGTGTTTCAGAAACCTAACCCGTTTCCTAAGACTATTTACGACAATGTCGCTTATGGCCCTCGCTTACATGGTTTGGCTAGCCGCCGTGCTGAACTGGATGAAATTGTTGAGACCAGCCTAACTCGTGCTGGTTTATGGAACGAAGTAAAAGATCGTCTGGATCAACCAGGCACCGGCCTTTCTGGCGGTCAACAGCAGCGGCTTTGTATTGCTCGTGCCATTGCCATCAGCCCAGAAATGATTTTGATGGATGAACCCTGTTCGTCTCTTGACCCTATTGCCACAGCAAAAATTGAAGAGCTCATTGCCGAGTTGTCACAGAACTACACCATTGCCATTGTGACCCACTCCATGCAGCAGGCGGCACGGGTTTCCCATCGGACAGCCTATTTTCACCTGGGCCACCTGATCGAGGTGAATGAAACAGAAAAGGTATTTACCGCACCGGAGCATGAATTAACCGAAGCCTATATTACGGGCCGTTTCGGTTAAAGGCGCTATTAGCAAAGTTATTAGTAGGAGTAGCCAGTGGATAAGTTACAGCTTGATCAACACATCTCGAAGCAATTCAACGAAGATCTGGAAGACATCAAAACCAGTATGTTGGAAATGGGCGGCCTGGTAGAAAAGCAGGTAGGCGATGCCATTAAAGCGCTGGAAGATGCAGACAGTGGATTAGCCGAGCGGGTGATTGAAGTTGAATCCCGAATCGATGACATGGAAATGGATATTGATGAAACGTGCACCACGCTGATTGCCCGACGTCAGCCCGCAGCCAGTGATTTACGTTTGGTGATGGCCGTCACTAAAACCATCCGTGATCTAGAGCGGATTGGTGATGAGGCTCAAAAAGTGGCCAAGATGGCCATTAAGTTGTCAGAGGAAGGCGTTGCGCCCCGTGGTTATACGGAAGTGCGCCATATTGGCAACTGTGTGCGGAAAATGCTCAACGATTCTCTGGATGCCTTCTCCCGGTTTGATGCGGAAGCAGCTATCGCTACCATGAAGGAAGATCGTCAAGTTGATATGGATTACAAATCGGCGCTGCGGGAAATGATTACCTACATGATGGAAGACCCTCGCAGTATTTCCCGCTCCATGAATATTTTATGGGCGCTCAAGTCATTAGAGCGTGTGGGAGACCACGCCAAAAATATCTGTGAACAAGTGGTCTACCTAGTACAGGGCCGTGATATTCGCCGCAAAAAACAGAGCTAATTCTATGGGTGCTCAGTTCGCCAGAGGTCTCACCGGGACGTTCCTAGTGACAGGCTAGATGACAGGGCAAACACAGTGTAATGAACACCTTGAAAAACCGGATGAAAATTCCGGTTTTTTTGTGTCTGAATAGACCTTACACTCAGTCATTAGCCGGAAAGTCGTTGCTGGTGAAATAACCTGGAGAATTCAATTGAAAGAGCTGTTTGAAAAGAACGTTGCTTGGGCGCAGAGCGTCAAAGAGAGCGACCCCACCTTTTTTGAGAAACTCTCCAAGCAGCAGGCACCAGAATACCTGTGGATTGGCTGCTCTGATAGCCGAGTTCCCGCGAACGAAATTGTTGGGCTCATGCCCGGTGAGCTGTTTGTTCATCGCAACGTGGCTAACATGGTGGTACATACTGACCTCAATTGCCTGTCAGTGATGCAGTACGCGGTGGAATACCTCAAAGTGAAACACGTCATTGTCTGCGGTCACTACGGTTGTGGTGGGGTGAGAGCCTCAGTAGAAAGAAAGCGGTTAGGCCTCATTGATAACTGGCTGCTCAATGTTCAAGATGTTCAGTACATTCACCGAGCCTACCTATCTGAAGGCCAGGATAGCACTGAGGCGGTCAATCATGTCTGTGAGCTCAACGTGGCTGAGCAGGTGATCAATGTTTGCAAGACCAATATTATCAAAGATGCCTGGGCGCGAGGTCAGGACCTGACGATTCACGGCTGGATATACAGTATTGCCGATGGGTTGTTAAAGGATTTGGGCGTGAATATTAATTGCTTTGAAGACATGCGTCCCAAGTATCACGCAGCTGTGAAAGAGATTAATAAGCGTTATGAGTAAGCCTCGCTAGTGGCTGATTCCAATGGAATTATTCATTTAGTCATTAAGGGGAAAGTTGCCTGGATCACGCTGAATAACCCATCAAAACATAACTCGTTAGCTGTCGAGGATATCGAGCTTTTTATTTCACACCTTAAATTTGTTGAGGAAAAACAAGAAATACGGGTGTTGGTGGTGACCGGCAGTGGTAATAAAACATTTTGTGCCGGGGCTTCACTGACTCAGATGTCGAGCGGAGATTTGAGTGGTGAACAATTCCAAGTTCTTACAGACAAACTAGCGGCTATGCCGATGCCTACTATCTGTGCATTGAATGGCAGCGCGTATGGGGGTGGTGCTGAAATTGGTTTATGTTGCGATATCCGAATTGGGGTAAAGGGCATGACATTGCTTGTGCCTGCAGCACGCTTTGGTCTTTGCTACCCACTAAACGGCATACAGCGTTACGTCCATCGTCTAGGCGTCAGTACGGCAAAGCGGTTACTTATGGCGGCTGAAACATTAGATGAAGAAGCCCTGTTATCACTGGGCTATCTGACTCACCTAGTTAAGCGTGACGAATTAACTGAAGCAGCAGAACAAATGGCTGACTCCATCAGCAAGCTTGCTCCTCTTGCGGTTACCTCCATGAAAAAAATCTGTGATCAAATTGCTGAAGGCTCACTGTGTGAGCAAGAGGCCTTGGCTCTCATTCAAGTGTGTCGTGAATCAGATGATCTTAAGGAAGGGTTAAGTGCTGTGGGAGAAAAGCGTCAGCCAGTGTTTACTGGGGCTAGAAAATCTCCCCCCGAAGAGAGCCCTTAATTACGCGACTTAACGGCCCTCCTTAATTGTTCTCTAAGTAGCTTAGTAGCTTAACCCTCGGTTAATCGAAACAATGCGGTATCGCCTCCTCTTGCAGTCATATTTTCAGTGCGGGTTTGTGTCAAGCAAGCAGACGAGCTACTACTTTCTTCACTCTATAAATCTGTTATTGTTTGGTTTAGCTCAGCGGTATTTTTCTCTGATATTTTTTTCAATAACCTAAAGGATGAGGCTTGTGAATAAATTAACGAAACCTACCGTTGGCCCCTTGCTGGGGTATCGCGAATATTCGAAAGATACAGCTCTACAAAGGGTACTCGTTCGAGGCAGAGAAACAGACAAGAAGCAAACCTGCTATTTTATTTTAAGAGAGATAGGTAGTTTAGCCGAGTTAAAGTTTTCTAAGCAGCTGAAAGGTAAAAACGCTGATTACACCACGACTATAGATTTAAAAAACCTTCCTCTAGATACCCGGTTTGAATATAAAGCCACAATAGCCCAGGGCGCTAAAAAACCCCCAAAATTCGACATGCTAAAAGGGAAAGATTGTTTTTCTGGTGTTTTTGAAACGAGAAACAAGAACGATTCAGTGACCAGTTTTGTCTTTGGCTCATGTTGTCATCTTTCATTAGTGGGCTTAAATAAGGCGGATGATGCGTCGTTTAAAACTATTCTAGAGCAATGGGAAGGGCCAAATAAAATCAATGATGATTTTATAATGATGCTGGGTGATCAGATTTATGGCGATCACAGAACGGGAAAAAGCTTTCTTGGAAAACTGCCGGTTTTTAGAGCAATCATCCTGGCGCTTAAAATTAAAAATAAAACGAAAATAAATTTTAAGCACTATCTGTCGCACTACAAAAAGGCCTTTAAAAAAACCAACAAACGCAGGGTCATGGCAACAATCCCTACCTACATGACCTTTGACGACCACGAGGTTCATAATGACTGGGGGTCAAACAAGTTTTTAAAAGTCTCGGAAGACTACGATATTCTCAGCGATGCCATGAAGGCCTACAACATTTATCAAGTCAGCCATCCAGAGGTAAAGCCACCACGGCTGTCTGATATTCAGTTTGGAAAAGTACTTCCTGCGGCAAAGTACTACTACCAATACCAGCACGGAAAGAGTGGGTTTTTCGTTATGGATACACGGTTTAATAAAATTCCATTGAATGAAGATAAAACCAATGAAGCCCAAATGAGAATGATTACCGGGGTGCAGATGACCGCACTCAAAAAGTTTTTGTCGAGCCCCGATCATCGTGTGAAGTTTATCGGGACAAGTGTTCCGATGATGCCGGACGCCGAGCTAACCTGGCTCAACCAGCGATTTGACAACAGCCCAGATGACCGTTGGGAAGGGTATGTAAAACAGCGACTTGAGATACTGGATTATATTAAGCAACATAAAATCCCTAACGTCATTTTTCTTTCCGGGGATGTACATGTTTCCTATGCCTTTAGCTTATCGCACAAGAGTAATAAGAGCTTTAAAGTACACCAGCTAACCAGCAGTGCCTTTAATTGGGGCCTCGGGTTGAACGACGGACACTTTGCCAAGAGCGCCCCCTTAAAGGGAACCAACAATACTTACGTTCCCAAGAATCTGGCGGGAAAAGTAATTAATGAAGACAACTTTTGTCGAGTAGCCGTTAAGACGAATAAAGTTGATGTTAAGTTTTATCATGCTAAAACGGGCAAAGTACTACGTTCTGTGGATATAGATTTGGTGTAGAGGTTTCTAGAAACAATTAAAGGTAAAGGGGCTGGTGACAATTGATAGTTACTATTTAATCCCTCCGTCACCTTACCTTTTCTCGCTCCTTTGCTCGTAATAAGCAAACATTATATGCGATATAAACAGCCGGCAATCTGGATTATTCCCCAGCCCACGCAATAAATATAGATCTGAGTATGGTTCCTTAAAGCCTCGTACACCTTTTCTCACAATTCGATACGCTCCTATTACCTTGTATTCTAAGGAGCTGGACACACAGGCATCTTCGCTGTGAAACTGAGTGGAAAAAAAATAATCATCACCCTTCCCCCAATACCATTCATCCATCGGAGTAAATTCGCCAGTAGATAAATTCAACAAGAAAATTTTATCTACATTTTCATCATCCGGCATGTGTACCAAACTACTGGGTCGATAAAACCATGCAAGCAACAAAATTATAAATATCCAAGTATGCTTAAGTTTCACATTTTCATTCCACAGGATTACTCAACAACTAAAATTCAACA
>JAGPWA010000045.1 GCA_018066715.1 Porticoccus sp.
GCGCCAATGGAGGCCTGCGCCATTAATGTAAACAGTACCAATGGGTTTTCTCTGGAACTAAGTCGACCAAGATTCCAGTAACGGGTACGACCTTTCTTCTGATCCACTACCGTTTTATAACTGCCTTTTTCATCCTTCTGATACTTCACCGGCATGGAATCCGTGCGCTTCATTTCTTCAGGCATTTCGGTTATTTGCTGAAAACGGATGTTGGGGTGAGTAATTTCTGGATCGGGGAAACCCGGTATTGAAGTTATAGCCTGGTCTCGATTCTCCGGGATATTCTCAATGACACCAAAGTCGAGGGCGTTACCCACACAAGCTGAAACACAGGCGGGCTTTAAACCCACTTCAAGTCGATCTACACACATATTGCATTTGGACACCTGCCCCTGGATTGGATCCAGTTGAGGGGCATTGTAGGGGCATACCCAAGTGCAATAACCACAACCGAAGCAGGTATCCGGGTCTTGCAATACCGCACCAAATTCTGCGTGCTTGGTATACGCTCCCGTAGGGCATCCTTTCAAACAGACGGGGTCATCGCAGTGATTACAAGCCATGGATATATTCATACGTTTGTAATCCGGGTAACTACCACCCTCCACATAACCTACCGAACGGAATGCGATGTGGGCCGGATTATCATTCTTCTCACTGCAGGCTGCCTCACAGGCATGACAGCCAATACAGTTGTCCGCAGTAAAAAAGAAGCCATGCTGTTTATTGCGGTTAGGATTGCAACCTACTTCCGGATTTTCATTGATAAACATCGAGCGATCTTCAGGAAGCCCGGTCAAATCCACCAAATCAATTTTTTGCCCGTAACGGTTTTCATCATCGACTTTTTTATCGGACAAAAAGGCATAGGGCTGTTCTTCGGTGCGCATTTCCCACAGAGTGCTGCCATCCGCATGTGGCGTTTCAACAGCCGCTTTCTTGACATCTTGCAGATCAGATAAATCATTCATAATCGTCTCACCAGTCATTGCTCATTAGACGGCTCATTAAAATGCACGCCGCTGAACATTCAGCACAGCCGCTTCTTGCTGATCTACAGGTTCAATGCGAACCGAACACTGCTTAAAGGCCGGCTGCCTGGAATAAGGGTCCAATAAACCCAGGGTCAGGCGGTTGACGCAATCGTGGTAATGAAAGGGAATAAACACCATGTTTCGTGGCACGCGATGGGTGAGCTGCACCATCACCACCGCATCACTGCGGCGTGACACCAATCGTACATACTGCTGGTGTTCAATGCCCTGTTCTGCGGCAGCATCTGGGTTCATTTCCATATAGGGTGTGGGGCTAAACTTGTTACAGTTACCCACTTTTCCCGTGCGAGTACGGGTGTGGAAGTGCTCGACCACTCGACCACTGTTCAACCAGAAAGGGAAATCCTGACAGGGTTGTTCGTTGTTGTTGATAAAGTCCACACTGATCAAATTGGCCCGGCCATCGGCCGTCTGAAATTGGCCATCGGTGTACAACCTGGAAGCGCCTTTAGGTTTCTCTTCCTGATCACGCATAGCATCTGCTTGCGTATAGGGCCACTGAATACCCCTAGCCTGCTCAATTTTGTCGTAGCTCATCCCTGAAATATCCAGCGTACGACCCTCACCCACTGACAGAAACTTCATCTCCTCAAAAACGTCTTCCGCTGAATCAGGAAAATCGATAACACGACCATGATCAAAGCGTTTTGACAGTTGGTTAAAGATCCATAAGTCAGGTTTTGAGTTAGCGTATTGAGGAACTGCCTTACGAGTCAGGTTGACTCGGCGTTCTGTATTGGTATGACAGCCCTCCTTCTCTGCCCACACGCCTGCGGGCAAAAACACGTGTGCATACTCGTTTGTCTCAACATCCTCATAACAATCTTGAACCACCAGAAACTCAAGTTTTTCCATGGCCCTTCTAATACGCGCGGTATCGGCCATAGAGGTCATGGGATTAGTCGCCACCAACCACAGGCCTTTGATTTCGCCGGTCTCAATGGCCGGGAAAATATCAGTTTCAGACAAGCCCCGTTGCTTAGGAAAGAATTCAGGGTCAATGCCCCAAAAATCAGCGATATATTCACGGTCTTTTTCATTTTCGAGATAACGATAACCTGGCAGACCGGAGCAAGATGACCACTCCCGTGTCCCCATGGCATTGCATTGTCCGGTAATGGAGAGACTGGTGCCTCCCGGTTTACCAATGTTACCGGTCACCAGGTTAAGGTTATTGATATTAGCCACACCATCAGAGCCGTGTGTACTCTGATTAATACCCATCGTCCAAACCGACATGGCACTACCCGCTCGGGCATAGAGCCTCGCTACGGTTCGAATCCGGTCTTCATCAATACCGCAAACGTGTTGCGCCACTTTCGGGTTATAAGTGTCTGATAAAACCAGCTTAATCAGCTCTTTCGAACCATTGGTGTGAGCATTGATATAGGCTTGGTCCTGCAATCCTTCAGAAAAGATCACATGCAACATCGAGTTAATCAGCACACAGTCCGTGCCGGGGGTAATCGGTAAATGGATATCGGCAAACTGGGCCAGCATGGTGACCCGAGGATCAACCACGATAAGAGGAAACTTTCTCTTTTCCAGCGCCTCTTTAAGGCGCCAGTAAATGATTGGGTGTTGTTCTGGTAGATTGGACCCAAACGCCATAAAGCACTCGGTATGTTCAAAATCATCGTAACAGCCAGGTGGACCATCGGAACCGAACGAACGCTTGTAACCTGATACCGCCGACGCCATACACAGCGTGGTATTACCATCGTAATTATTGGTACCGATACAGCCTCTGGCCAGTTTTCCCAGGGTATAGAATTCTTCTGTCATCAACTGGCCGGTGGAAACAATGGCAAATGAATCGCGGCCGTATTTGTTTTGAATATCTTTAATTTTCTCAGCGGTGGTATCTAATGCCTGATCCCAGCTGGCAACCTCAAAATCTTCATAAGGTCTATTGCGCATCATTGGTTCGGTGCCACGCCCGGCTGAATCAAATAGGTCATGCTCCAGTAAGCCTTTAATGCAGAGCTTGCCTCGATTCACATCGGCACCGGCATGACCACGGCTGGTCACCACCTTTCCCTGGTCATTTAAACCAAGTTCCATAGAACAACCCGTTGAGCAGTAGTTACAGGTGGCATATTTCCACTCGGTAACTTCTTTTTTAGGGATAACTATCGGCTTTCGCTTTTTTCTACCAAATAACATCGGAGGAACTCACACCTAATATTGGCCGTTTTAAGAAATCTCGAAACAATGAGCAGCCTCAAGATATGAGCAAAAACTAAGCCACTTTATAAATTTTCACTAAAATAATAATTATTATTTATATAAAACAACCCATTAAAAACAAATCATCTACTATATTTTATTTAGAAACATTCATTTAGTTCACCACCCCGCACCAACTTAATCAGTTGTGCACTTTTTTCGGGCACATTATTTCTCCTCGCTCCAAAACTGGGCTTAAAAAAACCAACTTGAAACAAGATAATCCAAAAATAGGGTATTAACCCTATGTATTTAAAGGTTATATCCCGCCCATAAAAAAGTTGGCCTCATCCTTGCAACGGGCAAGGCATTCCCTATTTTTTAAGCGATCTTGCATGACTGTAGAGCTACTAAACACACACCCTAACGCCCCAACACTTGGACGAGTGATACTGGTTGGCGCTGGCCCAGGCGATCCAGACCTGCTCACAATAAAAGCATTAAGAGTCATTGAAAGTTCAGATTTTATTCTTTATGACCGACTAGTTAGCAAAGAAATTATTGCGTTATTTCCAACGAAAACTCCAACCATGTATGTAGGAAAACAAAAAAGTAATCACAGTGTTCCTCAAGATGAATTAAATGACCTGCTCGTCGCTAAAGCACGACAAGGATTGACTGTCTGTCGCTTAAAAGGTGGAGACTCTTTGATCTTTGGTCGGGGTGGAGAAGAAATACTGAAACTTAAAAGTGCTGGCATTGAAGTAGAGCTGGTACCCGGCATCACTGCCGCCTCTGGCTGCGCCAGCTATGCGGGAATACCACTAACCCACCGAGGTATTTCACAGGGTTGCACCATGGTTACCGCCCATGGAGAAAAAGAGCTGAACCTGAATTGGGAACACCTTGCAAAAATTGATCATACCTTGGTGTTTTATATGGGCCTGAGCAAATCACAATTGATCAGCACCCAGCTTCAAATTCACGGAATGTCGCCCACCACACCCGTCGCCCTAATTGAAAATGGCTGCTGCCCAAGCCAACGGGTGATTCGGGGCCAACTACATGAATTACCACTGCTGGCCGAGCGTGAAATTGTGCAGTCACCAGCCCTGATTATTGTCGGTGACGTAGTAAATCTTGCCGATCAATTGGCCTGGTTTTCCAATAATGAGTTTTCCAACGCAGGGCTGCTACCAAAGAGTCGTCACCAAATTCAAAAATTATCTGCCTGAGCAGTTAGAACGCAGATGAAGTATAGACAGAGGTAAAAGTTGTATGAGTAAACAGCGCATTATTGTTGTAGGTAACGGCATGGTTGGACACAGGTTTATTGAAAACCTGATGGGTTCCCCCTCTGTAGACAATCTCGATGTCATCACATTTTCCGAAGAACCCCGGCTAGCCTACGACCGGGTACAGTTAAGCGCCTACTTTTCTGGTTCCACGGCTGAAGACCTGTCACTGACTGACGAAGGTTATTATCAGGAAAATGGTGTGAACTTTGTCCTTAATGACAAAGTGGTCAGTATTAACAAGTCCGAAAAATATGTAGTGACGGCTAGTGGCCGTGAAGAAAAGTACGACAAGCTGGTGCTGGCAACAGGGTCTTTCCCATTTGTACCGCCCATTCCCGGAAAAGATCAGGATCATTGTCTGGTTTACCGCACCATTGAAGACCTTGAAGCAATCACAGACTCAGCCAAGAGCAGCAAAGTGGGTGTTGTCGTGGGTGGGGGTCTGTTGGGACTCGAGGCCGCCAGTGCCCTGACAAACCTTGGGCTTGAAACCCATGTGGTCGAGTTTGCTCCTCGGCTGATGGCAGTTCAACTGGATGAAGGCGGCGGCAAACTATTGCGACGCAAGATTGAAGACCTTGGCCTCACTGTTCACACAGAGAAAAACACTCAGGAAATTATTGCCGGTGAAACCTGCCGCTACCGCATGAACTTTGCTGACGGCTCCTTTCTGGAAACAGATATGGTGCTGTTCTCTGCCGGGATTCGCCCACAGGATGAACTGGCTCGAGAGTTTGACCTGGAAATGGGTGAGCGCGGCGGTATTGTGATCAACAATCAGTGCCAAACCTCTGATGAAAATATCTACGCCATCGGCGAATGTGCCCTTTGGGATGGTCGAATTTTTGGCTTG
>JAGPWA010000047.1 GCA_018066715.1 Porticoccus sp.
GTCAGACTGAAGTAACCCTTGATCTGGAGCCAGGAATACATCGCCTCCAATTATTACTGGGAGATCACCATCATGTGCCCCATAACCCAGCGATCTTATCTGAACCGGTAGTCATCACCGTTGAATAGTTGATAATTATCAATTTAGCACCGTTTGTTTAATCCAGATCAATTTATTGAAGTACCACTATTGGTTTAATTCACCTGAATTTTGGTACTACCCCTTTTGGAGAAGGCAAATGAAAAAGAAGAAAGCTTTATCGCTGGTAATTAATGCTGTATTAGCAGGAAGCCTGTTATTGGGCGCTGCTAGCGTTACTGCATATGAAGCAGGGGATTTTATCGTTCGTGCTGGTGCAGCAAATGTTGATCCCAATGATGATAGCGATGCATTAGAGCTGAATGGGACTGCGTTAGCAGGAACCGAAGCTGAAGTAGATGATGATACCCAGTTGGGCTTAACCTTCACCTATATGCTGACTAACCATATCGGTGTGGGCTTATTGGCCGCGACACCCTTTGAGCATGACCTTAAAGCAGATATGGGTGGTGGTGTTAAGTATGACGCTGGCTCGGCAAAACATTTACCTCCAACTGTTACTCTTCAATATTTTCCTATGGATGGCGCTTCAAAGTTTCAACCTTATGTAGGTGTTGGTGTGAATTACACCAAATTCTTTGACGAAGATGTGGATAGTGAGCTGGAAAATGCTTTATCGTTAACTGGTGGCGATCTTGAACTAGATGATTCTTGGGGTTGGGCTGCACAGGTTGGTTTTGATTATGCGCTTGATGAGCGCTGGCTGTTGAATGCTTCTGTTTGGTATCTTGATCTCCAAACTGATGCAAAATTCAAATTTGATCAACCTGTTGTCATCGAAGCCGATGTTGATGTAGATCCTTGGGTTTATATGATCGGTATTGGTTATAAATTCTAATATCGCTTTTCCTGATCTTAGAACACAAAAAAGCCGGGCATTTGCCCGGCTTTTTTGTCTCTTAATACTGTTTGTTTCTTAACACTTTCCCCCAAATATAGGGATTAGTTGGCTAAAGCACGCAACTTATCAAAATCTAGGACTTCAATTTCTTTCTTATCCACTTTGAGCAGATCCTGTTTCTGAAAGCGGCCAAATACTCGGCTCACAGTTTCTACCGTCAGGCCAAGGTAGTTACCAATATCAGCTCGGGACATAGGAAGACGGAAACGAGCACCAGAAAGTTTGCGCCGAAGGTTTCGATTGGAAATACTGAGTAGCAGGGTTGCGACACGTTCTTCAGCACTATTTTTACTGAGCAAAGTGATCAGGTGCTGATCATTGGTGATTTCTTTGCTCATTAGTTGGAAGAAGTGGTTTTGTAATGACGGGATAGCAATACTCAGTTCCTGTAGCCTTGAAAAGGGAATTTCGCAGACGGCGGCAGTTTCCATGGCTAAGGCTGAGTTGGTGTAGTGGTTGTGAGCAATACCATCCATACCGAATATTTCACCGGGAAGGTGGAAGCCAGTGACCTGCTCCTGACCATCATTACTCACGGTGTAGCTTTTTATCGAGCCGCTGCGAACGGCGAAGACTGATTTGAACTCTTCTCCGGCATTATAGATGTGCCGGTCTTTCTGGAGTGGTCGGCCACGCTGAATAATTTCATCCAGCTGTGCTACTTCATTAGTTTGTAACGCTAAGGGAAGACAGAGGGCGTTCATGCGGCAATCGCCGCAATTTGTCTCGGTGTTGTGCGGGCACTTGGCATCCATTGACGACATATCTCACCTTGATCAAGGTGGGTATTATATCGACGATCTTGACCTAGGTCATCTTAAGGTGTGATGTTTTCACCCTAACTACACAGCAGGTTTTGAGTGATTTCGTGAAGATGGTTTAGCCCTTGGCTACTTATACTGAGGTTTTTTCCTTCTTCAATCATCCAGCCCTTATGGCAGGCTTGCTGGAATATCTCATAAATTCTTGGGTTTTCTCCAATGAGGGGATGGTTTTCTGGGTTTGGAATTTGATGAAGGCAGATAAGTTGCTCTATTAGTGCCGACACTTGAGTAGTGTTGTCATTGGGGTACTTACCGCTAGACTGAACGGGCAGCTTGTCCTGGGAAAGGTTTGATTGGTATTCAGATTCCTTGTCTGTGTTTTGGTAGTAACCACCACCAATTTTACCAAGAGCGCCTATACCAAGTCCGATCCAGTCCTTAATCTTGGGGTGTGAGAGGCCCCAAGGGGTGTATTGCAACTTTCCCGATTGTTTAAGCCGCAACAGTGGATGGTGCTCGCTCACAAAGTAACGATCGCCTATTAGGGTGTAACCCCGTGCTGACATCAACTTGGTTAGCTGGTCAAGTAAAATAGGTTCGCTCATCTCTTCCAGCCCATACAGCTCGATGAGCTGTGGATGGCTAGCAAGAAGACTCTCCAGCCAGTGGTGCAGCGTGGCTACATCTGAGTTGCTGGCGTTCAAACGAAGCTGAAGCTCCTGGAATTTATATTGTTTGATCAGATCCAGAAGGGGCCAAATTTGTTGGGTTTTTGGCGTGTGGGCTGCATCGATATTTAGTAATAAGGTCGTGAAACGTAACCCTTTCATCAGCGCCAGATTGCTTTCATTAATATCAGCAACTGAGCATTCAAACCCATACTCACTATAGATGTCTTCGTCCATTTCAAAGTTACTCGCAGACAGAAAGGCGATCTCAGTGATTTCAGCTGCGCTCAGGCAGTTGAGTGGTGTTCCTCGCAGCCAGGTTTTGGCTGCTTTTCGTTGCCCAAATTTTTGTGCGTAGAGGTTGAGCTCTTTGATGAGTAACTGGAGGTAGTCCGACTTGAGTCCCTCATGAAAATGAAGGTTCAGGGCAATAGGAGCACTCACCGAATTAGATTTAAAAAGCGCATCTAGGCTACAGTTAACCAGTGGGCTCAAAAATTCAGATTCGGTTCCCGAAAGGAGCTGAAAAGCCTCGTCAGGCGTTTGAATAACGTGCATGCAATATCCCTGTTGTGTGTCAATTCTCCTACTGTGAGGCAAACCGTAACCCTTGAGGGGCTATTGCCACATGATATGGGTCAATCTTGTGTGGTGCTCTGGGTGACTATACTTAAAAGTAAAGGCAAATTTATTGATCTAATGAGAGGTAGGTACTAATCCGATGAAAACGGTGCTACTGGCTGTTGGAGATTGCCCATCGACAGCGTATCTACAGGGTCGAGTTCGAGCCCTGGCAGAGGAGATGCTCGCTAAATTACACATATACCGAGCACTTTATGACCCGATGGAAGAAATGGATGAGTATGTAGGGTTTGATAATTTTTCGCTTATCAAGAAAATGTTACTTAAAGAAGAGCGGAAGAGAATCGAGGATCTTGTCCATAGTGCAGTGAAGGTCTCTGCTAATCATTCAATGAGCAGGACTGCCGGTGGTATGGAGAAGAGTATTCACTGTGTAGTGGAATGGTGTAAACGGGCACCAGGCGGCATTTTGGCCTACGCCAAACACATCAATGCAGATCTTATTGTGGTTGAAAGAACAAAGCACTCCAGGTTGAAAGCGTTAGTTCATACCCCGGATGACTGGAACCTCCTGCGCCACGCCGAATGCCCAATACTAATGCTTTCGCCCTTCGAGCATTCTGTACGTGCGGTGGTTGCGGCTGTGAATATTATGAATGTCAGTGAATCACATTCCAAGCTCACAGCCAGGGTATTGGAGAATGCGGCTGTACTAGCCGAAGCCTTTGGTGTCTCACTTAATGTCGTATCGGTATTGCCTATTTCCCGGTTTGGTATCCCAACGGCTTCCCGAATTGCGGTAGGTGATCATTTGTTGGCCACCTTGGAGGGCAAAGCCTTAAATAACTTGGAGAAAATATTGACGGGGCTGGGTATTAATGCAGATGAACATCAGGTAGTAGCAGGGGTGGTAGAGGAAGAGCTGGCAAGTAAGGCTGAAGAGGCTGGGCTGCTAGTGATTGGTAGCGTTGCCAGAGAGGGGCTATCTGGAAAACGGCTGGGTAATACGTCAGAGCGAGTGCTATATCAGGTTCAAAGTGATGTGCTGGTGGTGAACTAATTATGGTTGCCCAAATAATTATAAGGAGTATCGAGAAGGCATGGTTTAAGAGCTCCGTTAAAAGGGCAACTTCACCTCTTTCCAAAGCGCCTCGAGCCTTTTATCTCGGCCACAACCATGACGGTAGTAGTGATAGCGAATAGGGTTTTTCTTATAATAATTCTGGTGGTATTCCTCAGCAGGATAAAATTTCTCGGCAGGACGAATAGTGGTGGCTATCTTCCCCTTTAGAATATTACTTTCCACGAGCACTTTTAGGCTGTTTTCAGCAGCTCTACGTTGGTGTTCATTCAGATAAAAAATCGCACTAAGATACTGACTACCATTGTCACAAAATTGGCCTCTGGAGTTCAGCGGGTCTATATTGACCCAAAAGACGTCTAATAATTGTTGGTAACTTACTTTCTCAGGGTCATAGCTAACTTCAACCACTTCTACATGCCCAGATCTTCCGCTGGACACATCTTGATAACTGGGGCTCTCTAGATGGCCTCCCGTATAACCGGAGGTGGTGCTGATAACCCCCTCAAGTTTGTCGTAGGGTGGCTCCATGCACCAGAAACAACCGCCACCAAAAACAGCTTTTTCTGTAGCAGCAAGAGCATTTCCAGTAAATGCCAGCGTCATCAGTATCAGAGAAATATATTTAAGCATAAGGTTTCATGTCATCCGGTAAATTTATCAGGGGTGACCGTTTGACCAGATCTAAGTCGTAGGGTTCAGTTGCTGTTGAGTGAGTAGGTTAGGGGTGTCGCAATGAACTTATCAAGAAAGTGTTTACTACCACATCAAATCATCAGGAATTTTGAAATCCGCATAGTAATCGTCTTCACCTGAGTCATCTTTATTCGCTTGGTTTTGAACGAGCACGATACTCTCATCACGTTGACTGATCTTGTCGGCGACGACGGCTGGAACCAGTTCGTATTGGTCGTTAAGCCGTACAACAGCGATTAACCCTTTGCTTAGTTGATTGTGTAGGAGGGGGGAGACATAGATTTTTTTGATTTTTGTTCCATCGGTAAATTGGTAAGCGGTTTCACCACCTTGACGGTCGATGCGATTGACTTCAATCAGTTGTCTGATTTGGGCAGCAATAGCTTTGAGTTCAGCAGATGCTTCGCGCTGGCGGTTAATTTCGCGGTCTCTTGCAGTTTTTTCAGCCAATGCTTTCTTTGCCAATTCTTTGGTTTCATTGACCTGTGTATGCCCCTTGTGTGACTGCTTTGTCTGTTTGCGCTTCTCTAGCTCCACTTGCTTGGCTTTTTGCTTGTCGACGATACCCGCTTTGAGAAGTTGTTCTTGTAGTGATGCCATTCACTGGAGCCCTGTACGAAATTGGTAAGCCAACCATTATCAACAACAGGACATGGCGGGACAAGGAGTAGTTGATAGGGTATGCAAAGTAAGGGGTGTGAGGAAAGGATGGTTCTTTTAGAAAAAGTAGAGCAAGTGGAGTTAGCTTGCTCTACTTTGAGCGGGACATTTGGTTCTCTTAGGGACTCATAGGGAAGAGCCCAGAACAACTTTTTAAGGAGAAACTTTACTCAATGCTTTCTCAAGGTGGCTAACAGTTCGGTCAATATTATGCAGCTTGTCTAAACCAAATAAGCCAACTCTAAAGGTTCGGAAGCCTTCAGGTTCATCACACTGCAACGGAACGCCAGCGGCAATCTGTAGACCTTCTGCCAGAAACTTTTTACCGTTGTGGATTTCCATATCATCGGTGTAACTGACAACGACACCAGGGGCTTGAAAGCCTTCGGCGGCAACACTTTTGAAACCTTGGCTGGTGAGTAGCTCGCGCACTCGCCGGCCCAACTCAAGTTGTTCTTCCCTGACTTTCTCAAAGCCATAGGCTTCGGTTTCTTTCATGGTGTCTCTGAAATTCAACAGGGCATCGGTAGGCATAGTGGCGTGATAGGCGTGGCCACCATTTTCATAGGCTTCCATGATTTGTAGCCATTTCTTTAGGTCACAGGCAAAACTGGTGCTGGTGGTAGCATCGATCAGTTCACGGGCTTTATCGCCGAGCATGACCAAAGCACTACAGGGTGACGCACTCCAGCCTTTCTGTGGGGCACTGATCAGAATGTCCACACCGCAGGTCTGCATATCCACCCACAAGGTACCAGAGGCAATACAGTCCAGTACAAACAGCCCGCCAACGGAATGTACCGCATCCGCAACCTGTTTGAGGTAATCGTCGGGTAAGAGCATGCCCGAGGCGGTTTCTACATGGGGTGCAAACACCATGTCCGGTTTTTCAGATTTGATCTGTGCAACCACTTCATCAATAGGTGCCGGTGCTAGTGCAGCTTGAGGCTCGTTATCAATTGCCCGTGCTTTCATGACGATAGTTTCAGAGGCGATGTTGCCTATGTCCAGAATTTGGCTCCAACGGTAGCTAAACCAACCATTGCGAATCACTAGGCACTTTTTGTTGTTGGCAAATTGTCGTGCCACGGCTTCCATACCGTAAGTGCCCCCACCAGGAACAATGGCAACGGCTTTTGCTTTGTAAACGTTTTTGAGGGTGTTGGAAATATCATTCATCACGCCCTGAAAGGTTTGAGACATGTGGTTCAGGGAGCGATCTGTGAATACTACAGAGTATTCCAGTAGGCCATTGGGGTCGGTATCGGGTAGTAAGCCGGGCATGGGAGACTCCTATGTCTTTTATTTGTACTTAAGTTAGCCATGTTGCTAGGTATCAGTTACTAGGCATTAAAAACTGGCAGCCTTGCCGTCTTGTTGTTGGCTGGCAAGGTATTCTTCGTAGGTTCCCTGGAAGTCCACCAGTGTTTGATCTTTGATTTCAATGACACGGTTGGCCAGTGAAGAAACAAACTCACGGTCATGGCTGACAAAAATTAATGTGCCCTCATAATGTTCTAACGCCAAGTTTAATGCTTCGATGGCTTCCATATCCAAGTGGTTGGTGGGTTCATCCATCAGCAGTACATTGGTATCCATCATCATTAACTTGCCAAATAGCAGGCGATTTTTCTCACCACCAGAGCAGACTTTGACCTGCTTTTTGAAATCATCGGAAGAAAACAATAGGCGCCCCAGTGTGGCACGTACAATTTGATCGTCGTGACTAGGTTTGCGCCATTGGCTCATCCAATCAAACAGATTTAAATTATTATCAAACTCAGCGGTACTGTCTTGAGGACAGTACCCCAACGTTGCATTCTCAGACCATTTTATCGTGCCGTTATTGGCAGAAATTTCATTCATCAGACAGCGAAGCAGAGTGGTTTTACCTGCACCGTTTTCACCAATGACAGCCAGACGTGTGCCGGCATCCAGGATGAGGCGGCCCTCGCTGAACAGTTGTTCTCCGTCAAAACTATGTCCCAGGTTTTCCAGAATCAATGCTTGGCGGTGCAGCTTTTTATCCTGTTTAAAGCGAATGTAGGGGGTGACACGACTGGATGCTTTGATGTCGTCCAGTTTTATTTTCCCAAGCTGCTTGGCGCGTGAAGTGGCCTGTTTGGCTTTTGATGCATTTGCTGAGAAGCGACTGACAAACTGCTGTAGCTCAGCAATTTGTACAGATTTTTTCGCATTTTCTGACTGCATACGCTCGCGAGCTTGGGTTGAGGCTGTCATGAAGTCATCGTAGTTGCCAGGGTAAACACGTAATTCACCATAGTCGATATCAGCCATATGTGTGCATACCGCATTGAGAAAGTGGCGATCATGGGAAATGATGACCATAGTGCTTTTACGTTCGTTGATCAGTGCTTCCAGCCAGCGAATGGTGTCGATATCGAGGTTGTTGGTTGGTTCGTCCAGCAGCAGAATGTCTGGATCTGAAAAGAGAGCCTGTGCCAGTAGCACACGCAGTTTCCAACCGGGTGCAATTTCGCTCATAGGACCAAAATGAAGTGCTTCAGCAATACCAGCACCCATGAGAACCTCACCGGCACGGCTTTCGGCACTGTAGCCATCCATTTCTGCGAATCGGGCTTCGAGGTCAGCTACTTTCATGCCGTCTGCTTCGGACATTTCGGCTAGCCCGTAGATACGGTCTCGCTCCTGTTTTATGTCCCATAACTCAGCGTGTCCCATGATGACGGTATCGATCACGGAATACTCTTCAAAGGCAAATTGATTCTGCTGTAATGTTCCCACACGCTCATTAGGCGTAATTGATACGTTTCCGGCCGTGGGAGCCAAGCTACCATCCAGAATTTTCATGAACGTGGATTTACCACAGCCGTTCGCACCAATCAGGCCATAGCGATTGCCATTGCCAAATTTGACGGAAATGTTTTCAAACAATGGCTTGGCGCCAAACTGCATAGTGATATTTGCGGTAGAAATCAACGGGATACCTATGAATGTATATAACTAATTATGGGGATTTTCAGAGGGTGCGTACTATAGGGATTTGTTGCAACGGCGTCGAGTTAAACTGTCCAAAAATTGCACACAATCAGGCATGATTAGATTAAAGCGTGTAATAGGGCAGGTTGATCAGAAGACAAAAAGAGAAACAGCGGTGTATTAGGTGTAACAGGTTAGGCAAGTTCTTCCGCTTCGCGGAGGCGTTCTTGGCGCTCAAGTTCTTCGGTTAATGCAGCTTGAATTTCTTGCAGTACTACATCCACATCAGCGGCTTGGGTACTTTCTTCGAAGTGACCGGTTAATTCGACCTCTGGATGTAATTCACCCTCCTCATACAACGCCCATATTTCTTTGGCATATTGCGTGCCTTTCAATTCTGGGGCAAATAAAGCGTAGTAGCTGGTCATATTGTTAACATCTCGCGCCAGCATTCGCTCTGCGTTGTTGTTGGCAGCTGCATCTACCGCTTGAGGCAGATCGATAATGACGGGACCATATTCATCTACAAGCACATTAAATTCTGACAAATCGCCGTGTACCAGTCCTGCACAGAGCATCAGCTTAACGTACTGCATAATGACAGCGTGATCTTCCAGAGCCTGTTCTGGTGTCATAGATACATCGTTTAGACGCGGTGCTACATGACCATCAGGACCAGTAACTAGCTCCATTAATAAGACACCGTCGAAGCAGCCAAAAGCCTGGGGAACACGCACACCAGCAGCGGCTAGACGATAGAGGGCATCCGCTTCGGCATTCTGCCAGGTTTCTTCTTGTTGTTTTCGACCGTATTTGGAGCCTTTTTCCATAGCTCTGGCGCGGCGGGTATTACGTACCTTGCGACCCTCCTGGTACTGGGCTGCTTGCTTGAAACTCCTTTTATTGGCCTCTTTATAGACCTTGGCACAGCGAATCTCAGAACCGCAGCGAACCACATAGACGGCAGCTTCTTTTCCGCTCATTAATGGGCGGATGACTTCATCGACTACGCCATCATCAATCAGGGGCTGGATTCGCTTAGGCGTCTTCATGGAGTCCTTATGTTATACATCTACTGGCTAGAAGTGAGAACCGAACGAAATCTTACCACTTCACCGCTACCTATGCTGAATTAAGTAAAATCTGGTGTCTAGTCAGTTGTGACGCCTGTGATATTGACACTGGGTTCACTTTCTCATTCAATGGCCCGATATTCTTTCTCTAAATCCACCAAAGGAGCTCATCATCAAAAAATTACTGACTACATTTCTATTATTGTCTGCATGCTTTGTATTATCTGCATGTTCTAACTTACCTTTTGGCAATAATGATAAAGCTCAAGCTCAAGAAATAGATCAAGAAATAGATTACGTTGAAGCACAAGCAGATTTCTGCAAAGGTTGGGTGCAGGGTATTAAAATGATTAAAGGTAACCATATAAGAGAAAATGAGATGCCTAAATGCCCTAGGCTAGTGAAACTTGATCCAGGCTTGTCGGCTTTTCGAGAAGGACTAAAAGCAGGAAGAGCGAAAGCGAGCTTTCGTGGTAACTAGATTTTTTTTGTGCAGAAAACTATATTGATGAGAGTGTTTGGCAATAACCCACCTCTTTGCTCGATTGCCCTGTTTGAATAGCAAGACATGATTGAACAGTGGTCTGATCGTGGATTAATTATGAGCAATTATTCTTGCTGGTAAAGTGGCTTGTTAGTTTTGTTTTCATTCTAATGAAAATGGGTAGGCGTTCTAGGTTGTAGCTGACTATTATTCTGTAGATTAAAAAAAGGGGTTGCATGAATGCAACCCCTTTTTTTAATGGCGGAGGGGCAGCCCTCTAAATATGTAATAAATTGAAATTCTATGAAATACAAAAGGTCATAATTCTCCTAACCTAGTCCACGTTGCCACTTTGGGCTTTTCTCTCTCTGCGGATATCAGACACATCAAGTGAAAAATTCGACCACATTCATGTAATCCCCATGAGCGAATCCATCATAGACGTTGATATCGGCAACGACGTCCGCCGTGAACAGTTTGCGGTGGACTCGCACCGTGTTGCTCAGAACCGGGTTTTTAAGGAGTAGGGTGGAAAAAATACCAGTAACGCCAAATCGGTGTTTGTATAGAGAGCTACGCCAGTACTTTTGCTACGACGCCGAAAAAACAGGGGAAGCTTTTTTTAGGTCCGACTAGAGGCGCTCTTCCGCTTCGTGGATTCGTTAAGGCGTTTTCACGGCGTCTTTATACTGTATCTGGGCTTAGCTATGGTACATGGAGGGCCAATTGATCGGTTAGGTTTCGTATAGTCTCGATGGGGGCTTGTGGTGAGGAGGGCTTGTGGAGAAGAGGGCTTGTGGAGAAGAGGGCTAGGGCCAGAGTATCTTGAGCTAAAGTAGAGGGTTGGCTGTGCCGATAAACTATGTATTATAGCTAAACAGATACACTGTTGAGCTAACTACTGGTGCCAATAAATGACTACCGATGACGTAATTTCTTCTGGATTCGACAGCCTCAACATCTTGACGGGTGTTTCAACCTCTCGGGACTCCATTGTTGCGGCAAGCGAGCTGTATGAACATATCTATCAGCCAGACATTGATTTATGCCTGTTTTATTGTTCGCCAGAATATGACCTGAAGGCATTGGGTGATGAACTGAATCGCTTGTTTGGTGATATTAACCTTATTGGGTGTACTACATCTGGAGAGATTACTCCCGAGGGTTATTTTAGAAACTCGCTGACTGGCGTCAGTATGTCTGGCGACGGCATTCAGCTTGTGACTCAACGACTGGATGATATTGATCAATTTGAAATTTCTCATGGTATTGATGCCACCCGGTTATTAAAAAATGGTTTAGCTCAGCAGAGTGGACTTACCGCCAGCAGTGAAAACACCTTTGCCGTTCTATTAATTGATGGTCTTTGTGGTAAAGAAGAGGTCGTGGTGAGTAGTATTAACAATGGTCTTGGTAGTATTCAGCTATTTGGTGGCTCGGCTGCGGACAATGAGGTTTTTTCTGAAACCTTACTCTTTCACGGGGGGGCGTTCCGTTCGAACTGTGCACTGCTGTCATTAATCCAGGTGGATCATCCTTTTACCGTCTTTAAAACACAGCATTTTGTTGCCTCTGAGATAAAGTTGGTTGTCACTGAAGCCGATCCAGAACAGCGCATTGTCACAGAAATTAATGGTGCACCCGCGGGGCGGGAATACGCAAGAATACTGGGTCTTGACGTCAGCAAGCTGACGCCGCAAATTTTTTCAGCTCATCCCGTTATCGTGAAAATTGGTGGCGAATATTATGTGCGTTCTATCCTAAAGGTTAATGCTGATGAGAGCATAATGTTTGCTTGTGCTATCGATGAAGGCATTGTGATGACAGTGGCTCAGGGTGAAGATATGGTTGAGAACCTTGAGGATATATTTGAGGAGGTTCGGTCTCAGATAGGACAGCCGATCCTAACACTTGGTTGTGACTGTGTTTTCCGCCGCTTGGAAATGGACCAGAAAGGTCTTGAGGGCGATATTTCACGTATCATGATGGCCAATAATGTTATTGGCTTCAGTACCTATGGAGAACAATACAATGCTTCGCATATTAATCAGACCTTTACCGGTGTGGCTATAGGGCCTAAACAAGAAGGTTAACACTATGTCTGAGGAGCTTACGATTGGTGAGGTTCTCGAGTTAAAGGAGAAGGTTCGGCGTCTTGAGAAAATCAATAAGGCGCTGATGACTCGGGTTGAGCGCGGCATGGATTTTCAGGGTAATGATTATGCACTTTTTCAATCAGCGATTGTTTTGGAGAATCAAGTACGTGAGCGGACCCAGGCCAATGAGGCTACGATGCAAGTGTTGGAAAATACCAACAGCGCATTGCTAAAAGCGAAAGAGGCTGCTGAAGCTGGTAGCCGTTCCAAAAGTGAATTTTTGGCTACGATGAGCCATGAAATTCGAACACCGATGAACGGTATCCTGGGGGTTACCCAGTTATTGATGGCTTCTGAGCTCACCGAAGAACAACTGTCACTGGTAAGGTTGGCTCACGACTCGGGGCATTCTCTACTTCGTATTATTAACGATATTCTCGATTTCTCAAAAATTGAAGCTGGAAAACTTGAGTTAACCCCCGAACTCTTTAATCTGCGGTCGCTGATTCAGTCGACACCAGAATTGTTGGCCGAGCTGGCTCGTGACAAGGAAATATCACTGTTCTGCGAGGTTTCACCGTATCTTCCAGATTATCTGATGTCGGATGCCATCAGGTTACAACAGATATTAATGAACCTAATGGGTAATGGCGTTAAGTTTTCTGAAGCTGGCCAGGTGGTGCTTCGTGTATACCCTATTGAAAAAAAGGGGCAACAGATACTACTTCAGTTCGAAGTGCAGGATACCGGTATAGGTATACCCACTGATATGCTAGATCATGTATTTGAAACATTCTCCCAGGTTGACGGTTCTTCTGCCCGCCAGTTTGGTGGTACAGGCCTTGGGCTTTCTATCAGTCGACAATTGGTCGAGCTCTTTGGTGGTGAGATTGGCGTAGAGAGTCGATTGGGCGAAGGCTCTTTGTTCTGGTTCACGGCTTGGGTCGAGGCACCTGTAGAAGCCGATAGTTTGATGGTGGTTGAATCTATAGATGTACAGCTGATTACGCCCTGTGATAAGGAGGCGCTTCAGTTAAGTCGCCAGTTGGTTGGTTTTGGTTTTCCAAATGTGAGCGTGATGAGTACGGTTGGCGCTGTTGAGGATATACAGGCAGATGTTGTTATCTTGGGAGAGTCACTGAGTAAAGCAGATAAACTTCGTATAGGACACCTTATCAATACAGCAGTAACGTCCTCGAGACCGCAGTTAATTAGCCTTGGGTCTGCCTCGTTGGAAGAACGAGAAAATCAAGCTGTCGGCACACACAGTTTTATTCCTGATTCCTCTCGTCTATTGGTATTACGAGAAGCCATTCTCAAGGCTTGGGGGAAAACTGAAAATATCACAGTCGTGCCCAAGCTTTTGACAAAAGAGGCTGCCATTTCGTCAATGGAGGTACCTATTAACACACGTATATTGTTAGCAGAAGATAACGAGGTAAATGAAAAAATTGCTGTCATGATGTTGACTAAGCTTGGCTGTCAGGCAGACACTGCTGTTAATGGCCATGAGGTGATTGACCTGCTAAGCAGGGAGCAATACGACGTGATATTAATGGACTGTCAAATGCCAGAATTAGATGGCTACGAAGCTACCCGAAAAATCCGTGCTATGGAGCAAGAAGCTGGCACCAAGCCGATACCAATTATTGCTATGACAGCTAATGCGATGGTGGGGGATCGTGAGATGGTGTTGGCGTCGGGGATGAATGACTATTTGAGTAAACCTTATACTCTAATTCAGCTGAGCGAGATAATAAAAAAATGGTGTGATAGAGAAGCTAACCTGTCATCCGATTTAGTTTGATCTGGTTATCCCTGCAGTTTTCTGGTGCGCCTATAGGGAGGGGGCGACCGCCGCCTTAATAAACCTTTTATGCATGCAAAATTATGAAGGGGGACATTAACGAGAGGGTGATAAACCCAAAGACTCCTAGGGTGATTTTTGAGCCCGATTGAAAGAGCCGAAACAGTTGCACGGTGATTACAAAATTTAGACATAAAAAAAGGGCCTACATTACTGTAAGCCCTTTTTTGTGTGACAGGTAAATGGCAGGTATTTATCCGTTTATCCTGTCAGCCCTTATAAACAGGGATTTAATGGCGGAGGGGCAGGGATTCGAACCCTGGGTACCTTGCGATACGTCGGTTTTCAAGACCGGTGCTTTCGACCACTCAGCCACCCCTCCT
>JAGPWA010000105.1 GCA_018066715.1 Porticoccus sp.
TTTGGTTCCTTGGTGAGAAAAAAGTCACCAGCCATCCAGCGTTTAAGGTCAAGATTTTGATTAATGAAAATCTGGTATGTTTCTACTAATTTTTTATTAGTAAACTGACTTTGAAATTGAATCGATGAAGCGGAAAGGTAATTAGAAAAGTCTTGGTTAGTAATTGCGTCAGATAATAGATTTAAGTCTTTAGTAACAAGAATACGAATCTCTTTAATACTAGGAATCTCAAGAGATAATATTACTTTTCCATCATTGCCTATCTTATATAAATCCTCTCCATCTACAGTGACTATTGTTGCTCCATCTTTATTTCTTGGTGGGCCCAAAAGTTTAAAGCTTGACTTCATGAACAGAAAGCCTGCTACTAATTCAGAGTTGGTAATAGATTTTATGGGCATTGATACCGATGTTTTTACAGCGCCTTTATTTGACTCATACTCAATGCGACCTGACTTGGTTACCAATAAAGAGGTTTGATTACTTTTCCATAGTCCTACAAAGTTATTTTTGTCGTCAGGTAAAGGTTCTGCGCATCCGACTAGTAATAAGACCAACATGATCGATATGAAATATTTCATTTTTACTCCATTTTTGATATTAGGTTTCGTATAACTCCTAGCTAAATGGACCGAAAATCCGTAAGGGTTTTTGTGTCCATTTGAGCGCCTTGTTAGTAGTGGGCATTGCACAGAACTTTCTTTATGAATGGCCACTTATTGTTTGTATAAGCTTCACGATCAGAGTGGAACTCTACCGCAAGCGATTTTTTTAGTTGCTGATAGTTTTCTGCAACTTGAGGATTGTTTCTCAATATATCCCTGAACTTTATTCGCTCTTTCCAAAGCTCACTTTCATATGGCACCAAATGTAAATGGTGTGTTCTAAACTCGGGACTTGGTTTACAGAACCAATGCATTATTTCTTTTTTATATGGATAGTAACAATACTGAATTTCACTCAAAGCTTGTATTGCGTCTTTGGAAGAAGAAAGATCCTTTACCCCAAACATAATGTCAATAATTGGTTTGGAAGCTAGCCCCGGTACTGCGGTGCTACCCACATGCTCAATTGTGCCGCAGAGGAAACTGCCAATGCCCTCTTGAAGAAATTCACTTTCTCTAGAGAAGAGCTGCTTCCATTCAGGCTTATATTCTTCCAGTTCGATCTTCATTAATTATCCGATTTAGTACTACCAACAGTGAATTAAAAGTTAAACTTGGAATCTAACTTCTAGCGCAACAGTTCATCCATTGCTTCGGCAGGCGATCTCCAGTCTAACACTTTGCGAGGTCGCTCATTGAGCAAGTCCTGTACCTTCCTGTATTCACTCCTTGAGACCTTTTTAAAGTCAGTTCCTTTAGGGAAATACTGACGTATCAAGCCGTTCGTATTTTCATTGGTGCCACGTTGCCAAGGGCTCTGAGGGTCTGCGAAGTAGACTTTCATCTTTGTCTCCTCCGTAAACAACCTATGTTGCGCCATTTCTCCCCCTCGATCATAGGTCATGGATAGCTTCATGTGCCGTGGAAGCCGTTTAACATGTTTGGCAAAAGCCCGTCGAACACTGGCAGCATCTTTGTCCTGCAAAGGGATGAGCAAAGTCGTTCTAGTCGTTCTTTCTACGAGCGTCCCAAGAGCACTCTGGTGTTTATCACCAATAATGAGATCACCCTCCCAGTGACCAGGGATCGTCCGGTCTTCAACCTCTATCGGACGTTCGTGAATACTGATCAGGTTCGGAATGGGGCCATGAGCTGCATGATGTTTACCTCGTTCTTTACGCTTCGTTCGGAACTGGCGAAGATGCCCTAGTAGCTCCTTCTTAAGCTCACCACGAGGCAACACGTAGAGGTAGGTATAAATGGATTCTGGAGAAATATGCATTGACCTATCTTCATAACAGCGCTTTAGACTAGCGCTGATTTGCTCTGGAGACCATTGCTTTCGTAGCCTTGTAAATACGGCATATCTTAGTTCTGAACTGGAATCTAATTTACGTGTGAGGCGATGCCAGCGTTTCTGTGTTTTTCTTTGTGCGGTGTTTGGGTAATAAGCTGTCCCAGAGCGATTTCTTTGAATTTCTCGACTGATTGTTGACGGACTTACATTCAGCTCTCGAGCAATACTACGCACAGACATACGTTGTTTAAGTAAATAATAAATACCAATTCGATTTTGGTAGGTTAAGCGGGAATAGTTCTTTGACATACAACACCTCAAGTGAGATTTTAGGTGTTGCGTTAGAAATTAGTATCCAAGTTTAATACTCAAGGTACTCGGTGGTAATGTACGACGAGTACTTACTACTAACTTACCGGATTAGAGCTTTTAAATTAAGATGGGGCTATTTTATGTTTATACAGTTTTCATACCGATATAAAATTAAAAATTACCCTACTTATTCTGGTACTTATTTTTTTATGGGTATAAAGCGGATTGGCTGGGCTGTTCTTGTTGCGGTTCTTGGTGCAGGAAATGCTATGGCAATAGAGGAAGCCGAATACCTAGTCGTACTCAAAGAGCAAAACTTCGAGGTACGCCAGTATGAAATGCACGTTCTTGCAGAAACCATAGTAGATGGAGACCTTGAAAGCGCAGGGAACAAGGCCTTTAGCCAGCTGTTCAAATACATTTCTGGCAACAACAAATCCCGGCGAAACGTCGAAATGACAGCACCCGTTACCCAAGAGACCGTAAGCGAAAAAATTGACATGACTGCACCTGTCGGCCAACAGCGTAAGGATGGCAGGTGGGCCGTGAGCTTTATGATGCCTTCATCCTATTCGGTGGAGACACTCCCGGTACCAACTGATCCTGACGTGACCTTGCGTCAAGTTCCTGTGCGATACCTTGCGGCCATCAGGTACTCTGGCTTCTGGAGTGAAAAAAATTACCGCCGTAATTTGGACAACCTAAATAGTTGGATGGAGAAACAACATCTCAGCGTGGTTGGAGACCCCATATGGGCACGATATAACCCACCCTTCATGCCATGGTTTTTGAGGAGGAATGAAATCTTAGTGCCCGTTGAGTGGCATGAAATTAAAGCTCAAAAAAAGTAGGAAAAAAGAAAAAGTAGTACCTGAACCTACTGTTCGATAGCAGATTATTTTGGACTACATTATTCCTCGGTGAGCAAGATAGTGGCAAAGTTTGAGGGTTCACAATTCAAGACCTGACCCCGTTCTTCTTTCGTAAAGCACCGGCATATTTATCGGAACTTTTCTACGAAGTCATCTATAGCGTCTAACAATAAGTGAACACCCGTATATGGGTTCAGGGAATAAGGATGATCTTTATTGTGACTTGAAGACTTTATTATTGCATCATTCATCCTTTCAGCCCGAACCCTTGCATCAGGAATACGATCAGAGATTAATTCGAATATATCATTACTCGCCTTATCATATTTTTTTATTCCCAATTTATTTAACTCATCATTTAGTGAACTATTTTTTAATAAATCTGAACAGCTGGAATAAGGTGCCGCGGTATCTGAAAAATGGAGAAGAAGCCAAACCTCGAAACAGATAGTTGTAAGAGAAACTTTTATATTCTTTCCTTGCGCCTTATCCAAAGCCTCTCTATGAAGAGTGTCAGAATATTTTGATTCTGCCTCTCTATCATATACAACCCAGAAAAAATCAAGGGCAGGAGTATCTTTATCTTCTTTAAGTTTTATTGCCTCTTCAACCAATTGAACTGGAGTATTCTTATCTGTTTTTTCTACCTTTATGACTTTTAACAACCGATTGCTCGCATGAAACTTTCTAAGATATCCATTTATGTAATTTGGTTCAGTTTTTTCACCTTCGCAAAAAATATGCAAAACCGGCCTTAACTTTTTACTGGCATTCCTTCTTGGCCTTGGCATCTAAGAAATCCGATCTTTAATAATTTTCGATATCGCGAAAAAATCTATCTCGGGAATTGCGCCGAATCGGCCATCACAATACCACTTACCAAATGGGCTATCCATTTTAACAGTATTTTTATCGAACTCATCTAGTGAAGAAAATACGGTTTCACCATTATTCTTTTCCGTTAGCCATATTTGATCTCGCCTCAACAGAGACGGAGACATAAGATTTATATTATGAGTAGAAAAAATTAATTGGGAATTTTTTCTATTCAATTTCGGATCATTAAACAGCTTAATAATTAATTCAGCTAAATGAGGATGAAAGCTATTATCTAATTCATCCAGTATAAGAACTCCTCCATCATCCAAAGCATCCATCAGCATTGGGAGCATATTAAATAGCTTCGTTGTACCAGCCGACTCCATATCTTCTGTAAATTCTTCTTGAAACCCATTGTCGCCCCTATGTAAAAAAACAGTCTTCTTGCTTTCAGATTCTAAAACTCTTTTTCGTATAAATTCAGGGGTATCTTTTGGAAATTTTATTTCAGTAACATCTTGATCTTTAAAAGACACCCCATGAATACCAGTATCCACTTTAGATAAAATTTCAGCGATACTATTTACAAGATCCTGATTATTTTTCCATCGAAATATACCTATCGGTTCATTAACACCAACATGAAAAATTTCTGTTCTAAAGTAATTAAATATTGACCGAATCAGCTCAGGTGCATCGGCACTATTCCCAGCTTTTGATATATAACTATTGTTATCAAAAAATGCAAACTTCTTTTTTCCGCCTTTGTAATGACCGCCAAACGCTACATCTTCCCACTTATCACCTTCTTGTCTCTTAAATAAGTTGGCTTTTGAGCGTGATGGATAAAAATCTAAAGATTCAGAAAGTATACGTTCAGCATTAAAAGCTACGCTATAAATGAAGCGCACACTCTCTTTTGAAAAAAATTCAATTTCAAACTCTATAGGTGCAGTTTTGCTTGATTCAGCGAGTAAATATGGTTCATAGCAAGGTATGGTGTCTCCGTCCTTTAAATCCCCACTTGAACACACAATGTACCTCAAGGCTTCAAATGCTAATAGTAGATTTGATTTACCAGAAGCATTGGCACCGTAAATTCCAACTGTTCGTAGAACGCCAATTTTCTCATCACCAGGTCTAGCTATATTTTCAGCCAAATGATTTGAGGCGCTCTCAGCAAAGAGGCTAAGCGTCTGTTTTTTTCGAATTGAGCGAAAATTTGAAACTGTAAAGTCAATAATCATGATTTCTATCTCTTTCAGGCATCACAATCGAAAAATATAATGCAGAAATGCCCTTTTGGAAGGATATTAGCAGCTTTGGAAGCATACTCAAGTAAAAAACCATACAAGTTGCGCAAGCGGGACAACGAGCTGCGCACTTCTCCCCTTCTCAAGGCGTTATCTGGATTACTTCAATTTTCGAATAGCCCGCCTCAACACCTTCAACCGCTCCTGACTCTCACCACCATAACGCATATGTTCATACACGGAATTGATGGCTTTCACTTGCCGCGCTAAATCGGGCCGCTGTTCCGCAACCCGTTGTGCATAGTCTCTTGGCCCTTCTCCCGCCGTGCGGGGAATACCCGCTTTCTCCAATTTTTCACATAAGCTCAAAAACACCCGGTCCAACTCATCGTGTTTAGAACTAAACCGGTGCCTTAACTGCCAAAGGGCCAATAATCCCAGCATGCCTCCTCCGACTATCAGCAGAGCCAATGCAATCCTTAATGGGTTGTAGGCCCCCAACCATTTTTCTAATAAGTCTTCCTGAACACTATCGTAACCCAACACCCAACGCGCCCAGCTGTAGTTCAGTGAATCCAGTTTCAGTCGAATATTATTAAGCCAATTAACATGTCGGAAGCGCATTAGCGACAGGGGGGAGTCGGCTAAAAACCCTTCTTTATCCCGTAGGGCTTCTTCTAGGTTGGCTTCAATGCGTTCTGGCGCCACTGCAGCGGTGGGATCAACTCTGATCCACCCTTCCCCTGCTATCCAGACTTCAGCCCAGGCGTGGGCATCGTATTGGCGTACCAATAGGTAGTTATCCGGGTGCCGCTCCCCGCCCTGATACCCGGCAACGACTCTGGCGGGAATGCCGGCTGCACGCATAAAGAACACAAAGCTACTGGAAAAGTGCTCACAAAAACCGCGTTGGGTATCAAACAGAAATTCATCCACACTGTGCTTACCTAATAGCGGCGGCTGCAATGTGTAGACGAATTTTTCGTTATAGAGGCCAAGCACTTTCCGGACCAATGCCTTATCGTGACTGATTTCTCTCCGCCAGCGTTGTGCCAATTCCACGGTACGCGGGTTATAGCCCCGGGGTATGTGAAGTTCGGTGGCGCGGCGGTAATCCGATAAATTATTGGCGGCTATTTTGTAATCGAGCCAGCTGTCTACCTCGTACTGTTTTTTTGCAGTGACGGGTACGGATGACAACAGCCTGAAGTCGCGGGTTAGAGCGATACCGGTGCTTTTAGGACGTGGCGTAGGCAGGCTATAGAGCCAAGGTTGTTGTGATGGCTCCATCACGACGCTGTAGTGAAGGGGTTGCCCTAGTCGCTCTATCAATGAATCCCAAGGTTGGGTTTGCCGACCAAACCACTGCAATGCGCCATCCTTTTCAAAACCAACGTCATCAAAACTACCATAACTAAAATCATCCGGGGCAGACCGCGACCACTGACGGCCATCGAAATGTGATAGAACGAGCCCTCGCCAATAAAGCGTGTGCTGACGGGGTATTGCGCCGTCAAAACTCACCCGAAAGGCTAAGTCGGCAGATCGCCCAAGGCGGCTGAAATCCCCCGGTGTCATGGTGTCGGAGACGCCGGTTTTTGCACTGTGGCTCTGAATAGGCACGGCCCATAGAGAGCCCAATCTGGGCATGATAATAAACAGCAGTATCATCAGCGGTATGGCTTGTAACAATAGGACAACAGCCTTCTTTAAAGGCTGTAATGGCTGGATTTTGGTATCCCCTTGATGCAACCCAACCAGCGCCGCTGTCACGAGTACAACACAACCCAGAATGTACGCTGCATTACCTATACTCTGATCAAACAACGCTTGTACCGCTGCGACAAAAAATGCCAAGAAGACCACAAGCAGCGCATCTCGCCGATGTTCCATTTCCAATAATTTTAAGGCGTAGGTCGAGACCAACAGCGCCACCATTGGCTCTAAACCAATCAGGTGGCTGCCGTATTCGAGAAATAACCCCGCCAGACACAGGGCCAGCAGGCTCAGTTTTATCCAGCGGTTTGGGGTTGGCCAGGCACCTCGATAACGCTGTACTCGCCAAATTACCGCGACTAATCCCGCCACTATGATCCAATCTGGCAGGTGAGCCGAATGATTGAAAATTACGGCGACAAAAGCAAGTAACAGCCAGATCAGGGCATGTCTATTAATTTGCCATGAGGGGATCACAGGGGCTTATCCCCAAACTGATGTGCCCTAAACGGCTGTTCCTCTTCATTCCCCCAGCTTGGCTCTTCAAATAGGGCCAGCTCACGGAGTATTTTTAGCCGATGTGCCTCGTTGTTATCTGGCAATATTTCTATACCCGGCAACCTTAAACCATAGGCCTTATCGGTAGCTGAAACCTGTAACAGGCTGCCACAAAGTCGGGATAAACGGGTCTCGCGATCCAGCCCGGGAAAATCATTCCAATCCAGCCAGATGCGCTCATCCTGATAATCTGCATAGTGCTTGGTATACATGCCCTGTTCTTTGGCATATTGCTTCCAGGCAATTTTTTTCAGTGAATCGCCCTGCTGGTAATTATTAAGGCCGACAAAATCTTCACTGCCATCACCCATTTGCAGTGGGCCATTACCCCGACTTTGAGCATTAATAGTTTCGGGTGAAGTAAAAATGGGTTGAGGATAAATAAGACACCTAATATCGAGATCCAACTTGGTCCAGACCCTAAGCAAGCCCAGTGGGTAGGCACTTTCAAGCGTTAATCTCCCCGGGTTATAACGTCCGCGTCTTGGGGCATACAGCGGCACCTTTACGTGGATATATTCTTGATCATGGAGTGTTGTCGCCACCGCCTCCTCTCCCAGAAAGGAAAGGCTCAAGCTTTCACGATAGCGGGACTGCTCTTGGTGCAATACCAACTCAACAACCAATTGCTCTCCTGCAAATGCAGGTGTTGCTCTGACAAAACTCAGCGTCAGCCCAGATAGATTAGAAAAACTATGGAGAATGGTGATAACAAAGACTGATATCAAAAGACAGGTAATGGCAAACACCACATTGTTTTCATAATTGGTGGCCATTAACCAACAAATCAGGATCAACAAAAAAAAGCCCACACCGGCTTTAGAGGGAAAGATAAACAAACTGCTATTGTTCAACGAGACGGAACGAGATGGCGGTAGACGTCGATAAACCCAATGGGAGAAGTGGTCGCGGAAAAACTTGCCGAACCTCTCACCCATCGTCTTAACTCCTGTTTAAAACTCCGTATCCGATACTGCTAGATAATATCCACAGCATTGAGCACACGTTGAACCAACACTTCGCCAGACTGACCTGAAGATTCTGCTGACCCACGCAATCGATGCCCGGCAACGCTCGGCAACACGGCTTGAATATCTTCTGGAATGACGTATTGGCGACCCTGAATCAATGCCCAAGCCCGAGCACACTGTAATGTAGCTAGGGCTCCACGGGGTGATAAACCGGACATGAACATAGGGTCATCACGGGTAAATTGAACCAGCCGTTGTAAATAGTCGACGAGACTGTCAGATACCGTTACCTGTAACACTTGCTGCTGGATCTTCAATAATTGCTCTGACGATATGACTGCTGGAATATGAGCAAGCTGCTTTCGTGGGTCTTCACCTGACAGCATTTCACGTTCTGACGCCGGGTCTGGATAACCCAGTTCAATTCGCATTAAAAAACGGTCCAACTGAGACTCTGGCAAAGGGAAGGTGCCGGCCTGTGTGCTTGGGTTTTGTGTCGCGATAACAAAGAAGGGCTCAGGCAATGGGCGAGTCTCACCCTCAACGGTAGCCTGCCCTTCAGCCATGGCTTCCAATAATGCACTTTGGGTTTTAGGTGTGGTGCGGTTAATTTCGTCCGCCAGTAATAGCTGATTAAAAATAGGGCCGGGGTGAAATTCAAACTGTGCTTTGGTTCTATCGTAGATAGAAACCCCGAGAATATCGGCGGGAAGTAAGTCACTGGTGAACTGGATACGACTGTAGGAGAGGCCCAGAACCTTAGCCAAAGCATGGGCCAAGGTGGTCTTTCCCATACCGGGAAGATCTTCTATCAGTAAATGCCCCTGAGCAAAAAGGCACGCTAGCGATAAAGTAATTTGTTGTTGTTTGCCTATCAGCACCTTGCTGACATTGGCAATAACTGCATCAACTACTTTTTGCATGATGCCCCCTAATCCACTGGCATTTTATAGGTTCTAGTTACAGGTACTAGGTATAGGTACTAGAAAGAAATCAGATCGCCGATAAACCCCGAGCTAGATCTGCCTTAATATCGACTATATCTTCAAGCCCTACTGCGATGCGGATCAAGTTTTCAGTAATCCCTGTCTCGGCTTTTTGCTCATCGGTTAAACGACCATGAGTCGTCGTTGCGGGATGCACGATAGTCGTTTTCGCATCACCTAGATTGGCGGTCAGCGATAATATCTGCGTACCATCAATCACTTGCCAGGCTTGTTCACGCCCGCCTTTAACCCGAAAAGACAGAACACCACCAAAGGCACGCTGCTGATGGGAAGCTATCTCATGGCCTGGGTGATCTGTTAAGCCGGTATAAAAAACGTTTTCTACCTGTGGTTGCTGCTGCAACCATAAGGCAAGCTCAAGGGCATTGGCTGAGTGCGCCTCCATTCTTAATCTTAAGGTTTCTAAGCCTTTGAGGAATACCCACGCGTTAAATGGGCTCATGGTGGGCCCAGCGCTGCGAATAAAGGCCAGCACTTCATTTACTAGCTCACTACGGCCAGCGACCACACCGCCCATACAACGACCCTGACCATCCAGGTATTTGGTGGCGGAATGCACCACAAGATCAGCACCCAGTTCGAGCGGCTTCTGTAATGCTGGCGTACAAAGACAATTATCCACAACCAGTAGAACATTCTTACTATGGGCCAACTCAGCGAGCGCCGAAATATCAGCTACCTCACACAAAGGATTGGACGGCGTTTCCAAAAACATGAGCTTGGTTTCCGGACGAATTGCCTGCTGCCACTGATCCATCTCCGTCAGAGGCACAAAGGTGGTTTCAACCCCGAATCGTTGGAGGTATTTATCCAGTAACACCGTGGTGGTACCAAAGACATCGCGGGAACAAACCACATGGTCACCGGCCTGTAATAGTGCCAGACAGGTACTCAGAATTGCGGCCATGCCTGATGAGGTGGCCACTGCTTGTTCAGCGCCCTCAAGTGCAGCGATTCGTTCTTCAAAAACACGTACGGTGGGATTGGTATAGCGAGAATACACATTGCCGGGTTGTTCACCCGAAAAACGAGCCGCGGCTTCAGCAGCATCTGAAAAGACATAACTGGAGGTCAGGAAGAGTGGCTCACTGTGTTCACCCTCGGCGGTACGCACATGGCCCGCGCGAATAGCCAATGTATCAAGCCCTGCACCGGCCAGAGGATCATAGCTGTCATCATCTATCATTTATTCAGCTTCCACATCGGGATTATGTAGACCTAGCACCTCACCATTGCCTGAGTCTGCAGGTCTACCATTTATTAATTTAGCGTTATCATTTCGGGCTTGATCCAATTTGTCCAGATAAGCCTGGTCCACATCACCGGTCACATAGTTACCATCAAATACTGCGCAATCGAAGTATTCAATCTCTGAGTTACCCTCTTTGGCACTGTCCACCAGGTCTTTCAAGTCCTGATAGATCAGACAATCAGCACCAATAAGTTCAGCAATCTCTTCATCAGTTCGGTCATGAGCGATCAGTTCCCGTGCCGACGGCATATCAATGCCATAAACATTTGGAAAACGTACCGGCGGCGCTGCAGAGGCCATATAAACCTTATTGGCACCCGCATCACGGGCCATCTGTATGATTTCCTTTGATGTCGTGCCACGGACAATAGAGTCATCGACCAGCAGTACATTCTTACCCTGAAACTCCAATTTAACCGGGTTCAGTTTCTGCCGAACAGATTTCTTACGCTCTTTTTGTCCCGGCATGATGAAGGTCCGACCGATATACCGGTTTTTCATGAAACCTTCGCGAAACTTAATACCCAGCTTCTCTGCGATAGCCTGTGCAGATACTCGACTGGTATCGGGTATTGGGATAACCACATCAATATCCAGGTCGGAATACAAACGGGTGATTTTATCTGCCAGCTTTTCGCCCATTCTCAAACGACATTTATAAACCGATATATTGTCGATAATAGAATCAGGGCGAGCAAAATAAACATGCTCAAAGATACAGGGCATCAATTTTGGATTGTCTGCACATTGCTGCAAATGTAACTCGCCATTTTCATCCACATACAAAGCCTCTCCTGGTGCCAAATCCCTCACCAGTTCAAAACCAAGCACATCAAATGCTACGCTCTCTGAAGCGACGATATATTCCATACCCTCTTCAGTTTCACGTTGGCCATATACCAGTGGGCGAATACCCAGGGGATCACGAAATGCCACCATACCGTAGTTGGCAATCATACCCACGACACCGTAGGCACCTCGACAGCGGAGGTGAACCCGACGCACGGATTCAAAAATATCGCTGGGAGTAGGTTTCAATTTTCCTTGCAAATGCAATTCATGAGCGAATACATTGAGCAGGGCTTCGGAATCAGAATCTGTGTTGATATGACGTAGGTCTGATTTAAACAAATGCTCCATCAGCTCATCGGCATTGGTCAGGTTGCCGTTATGGGCCATGCAAATACCGTAGGGAGAATTCACATAGAAGGGCTGTGCCATGGCTGCACCAGAGCTTCCAGCCGTGGGATAACGGACGTGCCCAATGCCCATATTGCCAACCAGCTCTGCCATATGCCGTGAATGAAAAACACTTTTCACTAGGCCGACACCTTTCCGCTGATTGAGGCGCCCTCCTTCACAAGTCATGATACCTGCAGCATCCTGGCCACGATGTTGAAGCATGGTCAACGCATCATAAAGATGCAATTTAACATCGCTTTTACCGACAATTCCGACTACACCACACATGGACCTAACAACCCCTTTATACAGCTATTTTGTTCTTTCTTACTACAATCAAACACCCGCCGACTAAAGCAGGTTTTTCAAAAAATCTAATACTGCTGCACCCGTTTCCCTGGCCCAGTCTTCGTACTGTAAAAAATAGGGGATCAATGTCGATTTTTGCCACCACAGGTCTTGATCTACTGGCAACACACTCGGCAGGATTATCACAATGACCATCAAAATAATGAGCCCACGGGCCAATCCAAACAATAGTCCCAGCAGACGATCTGTACCTGAAAGCCCGGTGGCCTCGACCAACTTACCCAACAAATAATTTAAAATGCCGCCGACGATTAATACAGCAACAAAAAGTAATATCCATGCAGTCAGCATGCGTAAAGAGGGTGTACTAATCCAGTCGACCATCCAGACAGCAAGTTGGTCATGAAATATAGAAGCAATGACTGCAGCAGCCATCCAAATAAGCAAAGACACGACTTCTTTAACAAAGCCACGAACCACACTGATGAGTGCAGATAACCCTAGTACAGCAATAATTGCCCAGTCAGCCCAAGTCATCGTTCAGCTACTTTTAACCATCGTTTGACCATAATTCAGCCGCCGTTAATACAGGCGCAAAGTGTAACAGAGAGCTTTTCACAGGTCAGGGTTCAAAACGAACCAAAATAGCATCAACACCATATTTTTTATCAATGGCAGTTTTTTCTTTAACGAGCTTTTTCTTTAATACATCGGGCCCCACGAAAATACGACTTAATGTACCTGTGTCTTCTTTCTTTTCTCGGACAAAGGCCTTATAGCCATCCTCCAACAGGTTTTTTAACAAGGTCTTCGCCGAATCACTATCTCGGAAACTACCCACCTGTAATACCCAAGCGACCGGGAGCCCTTCAGGTGAAAGTGCCGGAGTTTCATCATCCAGAGAGCTAGCCTTCTCAGGTGAAAGTACCGGAGTTTCATCCTCCAGAGAACTAGCCTTCTCAGGTGAAAGTACCGGAGCTTCATCGTCCAGAGAACTAGCCTTCTCAGGTGAAAGTACCGGAGCTTCATCATCCAGAGAACTAGCCTGCTCAGGTGAAAATACCGGAGTTTCATCATCCAGAGAGCTACCCTCCTCGGCTGAATCTACACCAAACTGGAAAATTTCTTCATCTGACTTGGCGGGGATAATATTTTCCGGCCTTACGGGCTCGGGCACAATAACTGGTTTTATCTCAGGTCTTGGGGGGATTTGAGACTGAGTATCTACTTCTCGACTGCTGGAAAAATCAAACATCAAGGGAATGATGATTACCGCTAGAGCGATCAATACTAATGCACCGACGAAACGCTGCTTTAAATTTTCACCCACCACTGACACTCCCTTTTTGTACTTGATTAAGCCACTCTAATACAGGCCCTACCGTAAAGAATGAACCAAAAACGACCACAGAATCACCAATATTAGCATGAGCTAGCGCAGCCTGAAGTGCCGCAACGGGTGATTTTCTCTCGACAACATTGACCTCATTCGAGCCGTTCACATTGTACAACAGCGTCGACAACTTTCGCGCATCGGCAGCCCTATGCTGACCAGGAATATCACAAAAAAACCAGTCTCTCACCAAGGGTACCAATGGTAAAAACATGCCGGAAATATCCTTATCGGCCATAACCCCACTAACTGCAATGATCTTCTGATCTACCGACGACAATTTTTGTGTACGTAACCTGTGTGCGAGCAACCTTTGCGCCAATAATTCTGTTGCCTGTGGGTTATGGGCTACATCCAGAATCAGTCTGACCCCCTCTAGGTCAACCTGCTGAAAACGACCCAGTAAAGTAACCGCCTGAAGCCCCTGCTCGATAGTGGCGTTGGGCAGGCTAGGGTCAATCAATCTCACGGCTTGTACCGCACAAGCAACACTACATGGTGGTAATGAGGTGTTGGCAGGCACGTTAAGTTCAGTTAGAGAAAAATCACGCCCGTTTAACAGCAGTTGAGCCCCAATTTCACCCGTAGCCACCAATAGGCCCGGTACAGGAGTAACATCACCATAAATCAGTGGCCTACCTGATCGTGCAATGGCCGCTTTTTCAGCCGCAATTTGGTTGAGATCATCACCGAGCCAATCTTGATGATCCAACGCAAGGCTTGTCACAATGGCAATATCTGCATCGATCAGGTTGACTGCATCAAGTCGCCCTCCAAGCCCTACTTCCAACACGACAATATCCAGATCGGCCTGATCCATAATCAGTAGCGCGGCCAACGTCCCAAATTCAAAATACGTTAAGCTAATATCGCCACGAACTGATTCTATACGCTCAAAAGCTGCACAAATGGTTTGATCACTCACCGGCTGCCCGTTCAAAAAGATCCGTTCGTTGTAATCGATAAAATGAGGTGAGGTGTAGGAACCCACTCGATAACCGGCTGCCAACAAAATGCTCTCAAGAGCGGCAACACAAGAGCCTTTTCCATTGGTACCCGCGACTGTGATGACCTTTTTTTCAGGCATCGAATGACTCAAGCCGAGTTGCACTGCAACTCGGCCTATACGATCAAGTCCAAATTCTATTTCTGTAGGGTGTCTAGCCTCTAGCAGGCTTAGCCATTCACTCAGCGAATGCTGGGTCATCAGTGGCATCTGGCCCTATTATGACGTCAGGTTCTAAAGTACTACCTGGCTCTGGTTGATTGGTAAACTTGGACAGTAGAGAAGCTAGGGTATCGCGCATCTCATGACGAGGAATAATCATATCGATAGCCCCGTGATCCAGCAGAAACTCTGCCCGCTGAAAACCTTTAGGTAACTTTTGACGAATGGTTTGCTCAATGATATTCGGTCCGGCGAACCCTGCTCTAGCGCCTGGTTCAGCGGTATTTATATCTCCAAGCAAAGCAAGACTGGCAGAAACCCCACCGTAGACGGGGTCCGTCATCACGGAAATATACGGTGTACCCTGCATCTTTAGCTTCTCAATAACCGCACTAGTCTTGGCCATTTGCATGAGAGAGATCAGTGCTTCTTGCATCCGAGCACCCCCCGTGGAAGAAAAACAAATCAACGGGATATTCTCTTCCAGTGCCACTTTAGCTGCACGAGCGAAACGCTCACCGACCACATAACCCATGGAGCCACCATGGAAGGCAAATTCAAAGGAAACAGCCACCACGGGCATATCTTTCAACGCGCCCTTCATGGCAATCAGAGCTTCATCTTCACCTGTTGCTTTCTGAGCAGTAGCCAGTCGCTCTTTATATTTTCTGACATCCTTAAATTTCAGCCGATCGATTGGCTGGACTTCAGTAGCCAGTTCTTCACGGCCTTCAGGATCGAGAAAAATATCTAATCGACGACGTGCACCCACACGCAGGTGATGGTCACATTTGGGGCAAACATCCAGATTTTTTTCGAGCTCTGGACGGTATAAAGGCGCGCTACATTTGGGACACTTTGTCCACACCCCTTCTGGAACACTTTGGGTGCGGCCTTTTTTCTGGGTCGCGGGCCCTTTGGGGCGAATTTTTTTTAGCCAGTTCATCGTTTTTTCCGTTAGCTCAACTTTTTGTTAACTACAGCACTTAGTATTAAACTATTTATCTAATGCTTCTCGTATTTCAGCAATAATGACAGAAACAGCTGCGGCATAGATTGCAGGGTTAGTCTCTCCCTGCTCCGCCAGTGCCGCTATCTGGTTAACTAACACACTACCTACCACGACACCATCGGATAAATCAGCGACTGCTCGGGCCGATGCCCCATCCTTAATACCAAATCCTACACAGACTGGCAGATCAGTCAATGAACGAATACTGGTGACATTTTCGTTCACCGAATTCACATCCAAGTTACCGGCACCAGTAACACCTTTGAGCGACACGTAGTAAATGAAGCCGCCCGCCATATCGGTCACTTTTTTCTGTCGAGATGGGCTACTTGTTGGCGCCAATAAAAAGATATTCTCCATATTGGCTTGCTTCAAATGCTCACTAAACTCTTCAGCTTCTTCCGGCGGCAAATCAACGGTTAATACCGCATCTACACCGGCATCAACAGCCTTCTCAATAAAACTATCATAGCCCATTCTTTCAATGGGGTTGGTGTAGCCCATCAATAATACTGGGGTATCGCTGTCTGTTTCACGAAATTGTTTTACCTGAGCCAAGGCATCACGAAGACTGCTGCCATGTGCCAATGCACGTTCGTGCGCTTTTTGAATCACAGGGCCTTCAGCGTTTGGGTCTGAGAAAGGAATACCTAACTCAATAATATCGGTTCCACTCGCCACTAATGCATGCATAACAGGCAGCGTTACATCTTTGGCAGGGTCACCCATGACCACGTAAGAAACTAGTGCCTTGCGGCCCTGCTGACGGAGGGATTCAAAACGTTGCTTAATTCTGCTCACTAACAAATATCCAATTGTAATTACGTGGGTTATACCGTGATGCCATCGATTTCCGCGACAGTCAAAATGTCCTTGTCTCCACGACCTGAAAGATTAACGATAATCATTTGATCGGGATCCATTTCACGAGCCAGCTTTTCCGCATAAGCCACAGCGTGACTCGACTCAAGGGCAGGCATAATACCTTCTACCTTAGTCAGATTGCGGAAGGCAGCCATTGCCTCATCATCATTAATGGCCACGTAGTTCACTCGGCCAATATCCTTCAACCAAGAATGCTCTGGCCCCACACCGGGGTAATCCAAGCCCGCTGAGATGGAATGGGTTTCAATAATCTGGCCGTTTTCATCTTCCATTAAATAAGTGCGATTACCATGTAAAACACCAGGGATACCATCATTCAATGGAGCCGCATGCTTACCGGTTTCCAAGCCATAACCCCCAGCCTCAACACCGTACATAGCGACAGATTCGTCCTCCAAGAAAGGATGAAATAGGCCGATGGCATTAGAACCACCACCCACACAAGCCACCAAAGCATCGGGTAACTTGCCTACTTGCGCCAGTGACTGCCGACGAGCCTCTCGACCTATTACGGACTGGAAGTCTCGTACTAATTCTGGATAAGGGTGTGGTCCGGCACAGGTACCAATAATATAAAACGTATTATCTACATTGGTTACCCAGTCTCGCATCGCTTCATTCATGGCATCTTTTAAGGTTTTTGAACCTGAAGTCACCGGAATCACCTCAGCACCCAGTAGCTTCATGCGATAAACATTGAGAGATTGACGATGAATATCCTCCTCACCCATAAACACATGGCACTCCAACCCCAAGCGGGCAGCCACAGTAGCCGTTGCCACACCATGCTGACCAGCACCTGTTTCAGCGATAATACGTTTTTTGCCCGTATGTTTGGCTAGCAGAGCCTGACCGATAGTATTGTTAATCTTGTGGGCACCGGTGTGGTTAAGGTCTTCACGCTTAAGGTAAAGCTGTGCGCCGCCGGTTTCTTTGGTCCAGCGTTCCGCAAAATACAGTGGGGATGGACGCCCCACATATTGAGCCAGATCATAATCAAACTGAGCCTGAAACTCAGGGTCATCCTTTAATTTACGGTAGAGAGCCTCGAGCTCATCAAGTGCATAAATCAGAGTTTCAGAAACAAATCGACCGCCATAGGGACCAAAGTGACCACGGGCATCTGGCACCTGACTATAATCTACAGCTTTGTTATTACTAGATGGATTACTACTCACTGATTTCTCCAAAATCACCCGGCAGTTGCACGGGCAATAAACTGTTGTATCAATTGCTCGGACTTAATACCCGGTGATATCTCTACGCCACCGCTAACATCCACAGCATAGGGCTTAGTTGCAGCCACGGCTTCCGCTATATTATCCGGGGTCAGTCCACCTGCCAAAATTAGCGCACTATTATTTGAACATGGAAGATCATTTAAATGTGGCAAGCGATTCCATTCAAAGGTTTCACCCGTACCCCCATACTTGTCTTTGTTCCATGCATCAAACAAAAAACCGCTAGCCGAGGGGTATTGAGACATAGCTTCAGCCACATCAAGCCCCGGCTCCATCCGAATAGCTTTGATATAAGGCCGTCCAAACTGTTTGCAGTAGGTTTCGTCCTCATCTCCGTGGAATTGCAGTAGAGCTAGGTCAACATCACTCAGTGTTGACCTGACGTCCTCTACAGTGGCATTCACAAACAACCCCACCACTGTCACAAATGGGCCAACAACACGCGCTATGTTCGCAGCGGCAGAAGACTCAACATAACGAGAGCTCTTAGGGTAAAACACCAAACCAATAGCATCAGCACCAGCAGCAGCAGCTGCGCGGGCATCCTCAACTCGGGTTATTCCACAGATCTTAACTCTTGTACTGTTCACAATGGGGTACTGTTCACGATGGGTTCTGTTCACCCCTTATTATTAACACGTGTTATTAACAAGAACGTCCAATAGTAAGGCGCGGATTGTAGCAAAAAGGGATCGGTCCGCCTATCGCTCCCAATGGCTTCATGATGATTAAATCTCGCTGATAAACTGAGGGCCAGGAATGAACTTGGGTATCTCAAAATTATCAGGATAGTTAACCCCTACCAGATACAATCCATTTGCCGGTGCCGTTGCCGGTGCTTGGGTTCGATCCCTTTTTTGCAACAAAGTTTCAAGCCAATCAACCGGCTGATCACCCCGGCCTACACATAACAAACTTCCAACAACATTCCTGACCATATGATGCAAAAAAGCGTTAGCGGTAATTTCAACAATGACTAAATTGCCCTGCCGCCAAATATTGACTGCATGAACGTTTCGGTTAGGTGTGCGTGATTGACAACCTGCTGCACGAAATGAACTGAAATCCTGCTCTCCCAGTAATTTCTGGGCAGCCTGATGCATCACCGACTCATTCAGCGACTTTTTCTCCCAGGTCAATCCATGGTGGCAAATGGCCGGGCGCTGGGGTTGGTTAGCAATCAAATATCGATAGGTTCTTGCAGTGGCACTGAAACGTGCATGGAACTGAGCCGGCTTTTCTTCCACCCAATGAACACGAATGCTGAAGGGAAGATTAGCATTTGCACCCAACAACCAGTTGCGAGACAAGCGTTCAGCACTGGTATCAAAATGAATAATTTGGTTGATGCCGTGAACACCCGTATCAGTTCTTCCCGCACAAGCCACTGTTACAGATTGGTTAGCTACGGACGTGAGTGCAGCTTCTACCTCTGCCTGCACACTGGGACTATGGGTTTGTCGTTGCCACCCACAAAAAGAACTGCCGTCATATTCGACGGCAGCTGCGATACGTTTGATCCCCTCTGGCAGCATCTGGTCTTCCGGTAGCAAGCCGTTGGTCAGATACACCCAGGGGTCATTGGGGTTCAAGTCAATCAGGTAACACCCTCAAGCAATCCACGAGCTTTCTCCTGCTGAACCTCACTACCTTCTGCGATGACTTCATCAAGCATATCTCGGGCACCACTTATATCACCCATTCCTATATAGGCTTCAGCAAGCTCAAGCTTAGTCGCGCACGCATCTGATTCCCCGATAGCCTCCAGATCGATATCAAGATCATCGATGCCTCCATCTGAAGGATCATCTTCCCCAGAAGTAGCTTCTGCTGCCAATACAGCTGCAGCCTCTTCTGGCTCGACAGCGGCCTCATCAAAGTCTAGGTCACCAATGTCTGCATCAATGTCTGATGACAGGGAATCCATGTCCACATCACCCAAGTCCAGATTCAAATCAAAGTCGGACTCTGTATCTGAAGAAATCTCAGACTCTGATGCACCAGACTCAACAGCCTCATCATCTTCTACCTCAACCGAGGTCCCAGCAGGCTCATCATCACTGCCAGAATCTTCTTCATCAGATTCTCCAGCCAAAGGTTCGGGGGTTAACTCTGATCGCAGGGAAACAGCCTTGGCATCAGCATCAGCATCATTGAGTTCAGCCAACGCTAGGCGCTGAGCATCAAACTTTTCCAACTCATTCGCATTCACATAGACTTCCAACAACTTAAGTCGCAGTGATGTATTGCTGGGATCTTCATCAATGGCATTGGCAAGAACGGCTTCGGCCTGATTATAGTTACCTAGAGAAAGGTAAATATCTGCCTCACCGGCAGGATCAACACCTTCACCATCTGCAAGCTCTAAGCCTTCAAACTCTTTTAGCTCTTGTTCATCAAAGTCCGGTGTAGCCTCAGCAAGAACTTCCAACTCTTTTTCACTAAAGACGTCTTCAACGTCCTCTATTTCAGGTTCTGGTATCGGTTCAGGCTCATTAACCAACGTCCGCAAAGAGAACTCGTCCGGCTCATCTTCACCCTGTTTACGGTTTGCAAAAAAGAGTACAACCGCCAACAGAACCGCTAGCAAGGCAATCAATGGATATAACAAAATATTCATCCAGGCTGCTAAATCGAAGCCGGCTTCTTTGTCCGCTGACTCAGATGGTTGAGCTTCTGCAGCTACTGCTGACTCCTGAGAAACCGCCTCATCATCACTCACAGCAGTATCGGCCAATGAGTCAGCCTCTCCAGCTGGCGAAACGACCTCTAGCGCCGAGGCTTGCTGGGATGACAGTTGTGTAGCTCGAAGTGAATCATTATTGATTTCCACAAGGCGGCTCATCGTAGCAACCTGTTCTTCCAGATTCGCCAAACGAGCCTTTAACTCCGCATTTTCACGTTGAGTTTTATCCAGCTCCTCCTGAACAACAGAAAAGTCATTCTGGGTAATATCACTAGCATTCCCATCAGCACCAGCGCCGGACGTATTATCACCCGTACCACTGACCATCAAAGCTTCATTCTGGTCTAGCGCTGCCAGTTTCAACTGGCCTCCTCTCGATTCTTCTGTGGTGGAAGGCTCTTCTACATTGTCAGAAGCATCCAGCTGAGGAGCAGTAACCTCTTGAGAATCCTCCAGAGCTACAGCCTCAAAGGCAATGTCGGAAACAGCCTCTTTATGGCTCAAACTTGTTATATCACTACCTTCAGGCAACCGAATAATGGCGCCCTTCTTTAGCAAATTGATATTGTCATTGATAAACGCTTGGGGGTTGTACTGCTTTATAGCGGCCATTGTTTGATGCAGAGAAGCATCACTTGGCTTAATTTTTTTGGCTATACCCCAGACCGTATCCCCTGAGCTAACCTTGTATTCACCATCACCCGCTGCGAGTGACGAAGTAGCTACTGATGGAGATGCTGTTTTAGTTGATCGCTCTTGTGCCTGGCGGCTAGATTGAACCTTGGGCTGCGAGCTTTGACTCGCAGCCTCAATCTTTTTTGCGGAGGGGGACTCCGTTGCATACAGCGGCAAATCCAGCAACAGAGTGTACTCCCTTAACAGCCGCCCAGTTGACCACTGTAGCTCTAAGAGAAAATCCAGATAAGGCTCACGAATGGGCTTCTTAGATGTCACTCGAATAATTGGATGTCCAGGTTTTGACAAGTCAACGTTGAAGCGCAAGCCTGTCAGTAAGAATGGCCGGTCAACACCCGCTTTTTCAAAGTCTGCTCTAGACCCCAAACCGACCAACATCTGAAGCTCACTGAGATCGCCCACATTGAGCAATTGGATTTCCATATCGAGTGGCTCGTTCAAGGACGAGTTCAGTTTAAATTCACCCAATCCAAGAGCAAAAACTGTATTGGCAAACAACGTAGCCAACAAGCCCACGGTTAAAATCGAATTGCGCAACTTCATGATGTGTTCCCTGTGCTGCTTTATAAGGAATGGTTCCCCTGCAAGAGTTTTACAACCGAGCAGACAACCATTCACCCCACTTTTAGATATTAGGTGTAAGTATTTATGACTGAAAGGAATTGTTCAACCACTGTTACCGGAAAATATGGCTAAATCCGGTCATTGATAGCGCTGATTTATGATGAATCACTCAAAACAGCAAAGCAACGCCTATTAAACCTCTCCCACAAACTTAACCGTCACCCCTGTAGTTATGAGTAAAACTCGGGGCCACAAGTCAGGCTTCCAATAATATTCTCAACATTCTACGCAGCGGCTCTGCCGCACCCCATAACAGCTGATCGCCTACAGTGAAGGCAGAAAGGTAGTCATTTCCCATATTCATTTTTCGTAAACGGCCTACTGGTACATGCAAATTTCCAGTGACAGCTGCGGGCGTCAGTTGCTGTAAAGTTGCATCACGATCATTAGGCACAACTTTTACCCAATCATTGGCTTCAGCCAAAATCGCTTCAATTTCATCCATTGGGGCGTTTTTGGTCAATTTGATGGTCAGTGCCTGGCTGTGGCTGCGCATGGCACCAATACGGACACAAATACCGTCCACAGGCACTAATGAATCACCGGAACGGCCCAGAATCTTGTTGGTTTCAGACTGCCCTTTCCATTCTTCTTTACTCTGGCCATTTTCAAGCTGCACATCAATCCAGGGAAGCAGGCTACCGCTTAGAGGCGCACCAAAATTATCCGTAGGAAAACCCTCACTACGCATGGTTGATGACACCTTCCGGTCAATCTCAAGAATAGCGGAAGCCGGATCAGCCAGTTCAGTAGCAACAGACTTTTCAATAGCACCCATTTGAGTAATCAGCTCACGCATATTCTGCGCACCAGCACCAGAAGCAGCTTGGTAAGTCATGGCAGAAGCCCACTCAACCAACCCCTGATTAAACAGCCCACCTAGGGCCATCAACATCAAGCTGACAGTACAGTTACCACCAATAAAGTTTTTTGTACCATTGGTAATGCCGTCTTTAACCACATTGAGGTTTACCGGATCCAATACAATCAATGCATCATCAGCCATCCGCAATGCAGAGGCCGCATCAATCCAATAGCCGTTCCAACCGGCTTTACGAAGTGCCGGGTAAACAGCATTTGTGTAATCGCCACCCTGACAGGTCACAATAATGTCCAGCTTAGCCAGCGATTCAATATCGTTGGCATCCTGAAGTAGAGACACGTCTTTTCCAACGTTTGGACCAGGCTGGCCTAACTGCGAAGTAGTAAAGAAAATTGGCTCAATATCCGCAAAATCATTCTCCTGAACCATACGGTCCATCAGCACTGACCCAACCATGCCGCGCCAGCCTACAAAACCCACTTTATTCATTTAAATTCAACCAATTAAATAATATTTATAATAAACTACTTTAATTTTTAACTCGCTAAAATCAAGGCCCTAAAAATGCTGATTTATAGCGCTGCTTTTTATAGAGCACTGACGACCGCATCACCCATTTCTGAAGTACTCACTTTGCGGGTACCTTCAGTATAGATATCGGGCGTGCGCAGCCCTTGATCCAACACCTTGCTTACCGCAAGTTCAATGGCATCTGCCGCTTCGGGAGCATCCAGTGAATAACGCAACATCATGGCAACGGACAATATAGTCGCCAGCGGATTGGCCACACCCTGCCCTGCAATATCTGGGGCCGAACCATGACAAGGCTCATACAAGCCTTTACCGTCTTTATCCAGTGATGCAGAAGGCAGCATACCGATAGAGCCGGTCAGCATCGCTGCGGCATCGGACAAAATATCGCCAAACATATTACCCGTCACCACCACGTCAAACTGCTTGGGCGCCATCACCAACTGCATGGCCGCGTTATCCACATACATATGGCTCAGGGTCACTTCAGGATAGTCTTTGGCCACCTCTTCCATAATTTCACGCCAGAGTATGGTTGCTTCCAATACATTGGCCTTATCCACGGAACAAACCCGCTTATCGCGCACCATAGCGGCCTCGAAAGCCACCTTTCCGATACGGCGAATTTCAGACTCACAATATTTATAGGTGTTATAACCTTCGCGCTCACCATTCTCTAGCACCCGAATGCCACGGGGCTCTCCGAAATAAATACCACCGGTGAGCTCTCTCACAATCAGAATATCCAGACCTGAAACAATCTCAGGCTTAAGCGAAGAGGCATCTGCTAATTGAGGGTACAGAATCGCCGGACGTAAGTTCCCAAACAACTCCAACCCAGAGCGGAGCTTCAACAACCCTTTTTCCGGCCGCAAGTCGCGATCAACCTCATCCCACTTGGTGCCACCCACAGAGCCCATCAAAATGGCATCGCTTTGGCGACCTTGCTCTAACGTCTTCTCAGGACAAGGCTCACCCACGGCATCATAAGCGGCACCGCCGAGCAAACCTTCTTCTAGCTCAATACCCAGGGAAAATTGCTGATCGATTTTTTTCAGCACCTTAACGGCTTCACCCACAATCTCAGGGCCAATATAGTCGCCCTTAAGAATCAATACTTTCTTGCTCATTCAAACTCTTCCTTTACGGGTCTAGTTACCCGCTTTATTTAATAGCACCACTTATTTGATCGCGCCAAAGAGCCAAGGCGTATCTTTCTCACGTGCCGCTTCATAGGCACGAATAGCATCCGTATCATTCAAGGTCAGGCCAATTTCATCCAAACCTTCAAGTAAGCAGCCCTTACCAAACTCGTCGACATCAAAAG
>JAGPWA010000052.1 GCA_018066715.1 Porticoccus sp.
CAGGTTGTCGGAGCTCTTTGCCTGACTGGCGGCATCGACAATGGCGCGGCAGGCTGCATCATAGTTGTCTGAGTGTGCCTCGATTAGCTGACGTATGTTCGATTCTGGCATGAAGTCGTGAATGCCATCAGTGCTGAGGAAGAAAATATCCCCTAGGTTCAGGGTGACGACACTGGCGTCTACGTTCAGGCTGGTGTCCATGCCCATGGCACGAATGAGATAGTTTTCATCTTTTGATATACCGGCAGTGTGATCGCGGGTGAGCTGAGTAAATTCACCGGTTTCTGCACTGAGGCGATAGATGCGGCTGTCACCGATGTGAAACAGATAAGCCAAGTGGGATTTCACCACTAGGATACTCAGGGTGGTGATATAACCACGGGCCTCGTCCTGAATATCATGCCCCAGGTTATACAGCTTTCGATTCAGAGGGGTAAGAATTTTCTGAACTGCGTGTTTTACACTCCAGGTTTCCGGCGTGGTGTAGTAATCGGTTAATACGGTATTCACACAGCGCTCGGCAGCTTCTTTCCCTGCTTCAGCTGTGCTGACACCATCAGCCACGACGGCGACCATACCTTTGGTGTTAATCAGGTGGTCTTTGGGAATACGAAAACCGACAGCATCCTCATTAACCGGTTTTATCCCGGCTTCGGTGCATAGACCGACAGTGGCTTTAAAGGAATGGTTGAGTTCCATAGTTGTTGAGCTCCGCCCGGTATCGCTCTTGTTACTGAAACCCTAACAAGCAATAAGGCCCGCAACAACTGTTACAGGCCTTGGTTGCTGGTTTAGATAGGTTAGGTGACATCAATCAGTTCGACAGTCCCATCAGGTAGTACTTCCGCCATTTTTCCCGATGGATCTTCGAGAAATAGCACTGCCAGAAAAATTACCCCCGCTGACGCTGCGATCAGCAGGAAGAAAGTCTCGTACTCAACAAAGGACAATGCTGTCAGGTAAGTGACTGCACCCACATTTCCGTAGGCACCTGCCATACCGGCAATTTGGCCTGTCATACGACGTTGAACCAGTGGCACCATGGCAAATACGGCACCTTCACCTGCTTGTACGAAGAAAGAGCAACACATGGTAGAGATCACGGCCAGTGGAATCCACCAGCTGCTGTTGATCTGACTTAGCAGTAAATAACCACACGCTAACCCTGAAATCAGAATCAACATAGTTTTACGGCGACCAAAGTGGTCACTCAGCCAGCCGCCACCGGGGCGTGCTGCCAGGTTCATGAATGCAAACCCTGAGGCTAACAGTCCGGCTTTAACTGGATCTAACCCTTCAAAGGTTTCTAGAAAGAACAGGGGTAGCATGGAAACTACTGCCAGCTCGGATCCGAAGGTCACAAAGTAAGACCAGTCGAGAATAGCCACTTGTTTGAACTTGTAGCGTTGCATCTTGGGCACACCGGCTTTCAGGTGCTCATGGTTTACTTTCCAGATTTGGCTTGCCTGGAAGAAGTACAGTACAACCAAGCCTATATATATCAGGTTTACGGCTGTTGACGTCAGCAAACCCAGGTTAGAAGGGGATAGCTTCCAAGTCAGCACTGCCAATGCAAGGTACATAGGAATGTTCATTGCCAGGTAGAACCATAGGTCGGCCCAACTGGTGACTTCCAGACCACCCGATTTTTTTGGCTTGAAGTACGTGGAGCCTTTGGGCGTGTTGCGCGCCTGAAAGTAGTAGAACACACCGTAGCAGCCAGCAATGATGCCGGTGGTACCAATGGCATAGCGCCAGCCATTTTCGCCGCCGTACATCAAGGCAAGAGTGGGAAGTAACATGGCGCCAGCCGCGGAGCCAAAGTTACCCCAGCCGCCGTAGACGCCTTCTGCAAGGCCGACCTTTTTGGCAGGAAACCATTCACCTACCATGCGAATACCAATCACAAAGCCGGCACCCACAAAGCCTAGTAAGAAGCGAAATAGTGCGAGTTGTTCGTAGGAGTTGGCCGTGGCGAAGAGTAAGCAAAGACCACCGGAAATGACCAATAGCCCACTGTAAACATGTCGGGGGCCAAACTTATCCACCAGAATTCCGATAATGATACGTGCTGGAATCGTCATGGCGACGTTTAAGATCATCAGTGCTTTGACCTGCTGTGAGGTGAGATCAAAGGCTTCCTTGATCACAGCCAGCATAGGGGCATGACTAAACCAGACCAAAAAGGTGAGAAAAAATGCAAACCAGGTGATGTGGAGTGTTTTGATCTTTGGGTCTTTAAAGTCCAGCAAATTGATTCTTGCATCAGACATTGTGCTTTTCTCCTCGTCAGAGATGGTGTCTCTGGTATCAATAAAAATACATACCACACAGCAAGCTGAGTTGAATGGTAAGTGGCACCGTGAATTTAATAATTTGTGCTGGTAACCGACTTGATCCAAGTCATCGTTAATTTCAACCATATTGGCTTGTATGGAGAAGGCTACTACCAAAGAGGTAGGCGAAAATTAAAATAAAACTATAAAAAACAATTGCCTGTAGTGTTTCTGTGTAGGTTTGTCAGAAGGAAGGTGGTGAGCAATTATTTGGTAGTACTTCTTAAAAACGGGTGGTTGAGTTGATGTTTTCTGTAACTGTTGATGTACGTCAATTGAAAAAGATCAGGTTGGCAGCAGTATTTACTCAAGACCTTTTTTTATGAGAGGTGGTTTTTTTGTCATCCTCTCCTTAATCGCAAGTTGCGAGGTGTGCGCCATGAAAACCATTTTTGCTGCTATTGATCTGGATTCTAATGTAGAAAACATTCTTGATGCAGCCAAGGAGTTAGCTAGGGTTTTTGGTTCCGAACTGATACTGGCCACGGTGGAAAAAGAACTACCGGGTACAGAGGGTGCTGATGATGACGAGGTCAAAGATGAACTCACCGATGCCTATGGTGATGATCTTCACGAGCTTTATACGCTGGCCAAAAATGTTGCCGCAGAAGGCATTGATTGCCGGGCCGTTCTTCTAGAGGGAATAACGGCCAATCAGGTTGTTCATGCGGCAGATGAATTGAATGCTGATTTAATTGTTATCGGTAATCATGGTCACAGCCCCATCTATGACACCTTGATTGGTGGAGTGGGCCCCGGTGTTGTTCACCTGGCGAAACAGAAAGTATTGTTGGTGCCCGTGAACGACTGATCAATGGTCGTATACATTAAGCACCCAGTTAGCGCCCGGACATTTCCGGGCGTTCATTGTTTTATTCCTGAATGGAAATTGTCATGGAACTGATCTGTCCGGCAGGTAGTTTGCCCGCCCTAAAAGCTGCTGTGGATAACGGTGCCGATGCGGTTTATATCGGCTTCAAAGATGATACCAATGCCCGACATTTCGCTGGCTTGAATTTTAATGACCGTAAAGCGGTAAAGGCACTGGAGTATGTCCGTGCCCACAATGTGAAGCTATTTGTAGCGATCAATACCTATCCACAACCTCACAGTTGGTCTCGCTGGAAAGATGCTGTGGATCAGGCCGCTGGCCTACAGGCCGATGCACTCATTATTGCTGACATGGGGGTGCTCGATTACGCTCGAGAGCGCTATCCAGATCTTAACCTTCACCTCTCTGTTCAGGGCTCGGCTACCAACATAGATGCGCTGGCATTCTATAAAAAAACATTTGGTATTAAGCGAGCGGTGTTACCCAGAGTGCTATCAATGGCTCAGGTAAAACAGGTTGCAGCCCATAGCCCTGTAGATTTGGAAGTATTTGGTTTTGGCAGTCTTTGTATCATGGCTGAAGGACGCTGCCATTTGTCCTCTTATGTTACCCCTGAGTCACCTAACACCTGTGGTGCATGCTCTCCAGCCAGTGCCGTTCGCTGGGAAGAGACAGAGAAAGGCCGGGAGTCCCGATTGAATGATGTACTTATCGACCGGTTCAGTGAGGGTGAAAATACGGGTTACCCGACACTTTGTAAGGGTCGCTTTCAGGTAGAAGGGCAGACCTACAATGCACTAGAAGAACCCACGAGCCTTAATACTCTACAACTGATTCCCCAATTAGATGAGATTGGCGTCAAGGCCATCAAAATAGAAGGGCGACAGCGGAGTCCAGCCTACGTGGAACAGGTGGTCAGAGTTTGGCGTGAAGCTCTCGATAACTACAAAAAAACGGGCAGCAATTTTACGCCAAGAGGGGAGTGGCTTGATGCGCTGGCAAATGTGTCTGAAGGAAGCCAGACGACACTGGGTGCCTATTCCCGGCCCTGGCAATAATCGACTCATACTTCAGTTGGTCATGTTCCTCTCACCCACGCACCCTCAGCCATACATCCCTAGTCACAAAAAAAGAGCACACCGATGAAATTATCACTGGGTCCGATTCTCTACTACTGGCCACACCAAAAGGTGGCTGATTTTTACCAGCAAGCCATTCAATCTCCCGCAGATATTATCTACCTAGGTGAGACCATTTGCTCAAAGCGTCAGGAACTTCGTACGCCCGATTGGCTTGAATTGGCCGCAGCATTATTGGAGTCTGGTAAAGAGGTGGTGCTCTCTACACTGGCATTGATTGAGGCCCGCTCAGAGCTGTCGAGCCTGCGCAAAATTTGTGACAACAGTGGTTGCCTGATAGAAGCCAACGACATAGCGGCGGTGGAATTATTATCAGAAAAGAAACTGCCCTTCGTGGCCGGAACATCCATCAATATCTACAATGCCCACACATTACAGATTCTCCACAAGGCGGGATTACAACGATGGGTGATGCCGGTAGAGCTGAACCGTACCACCTTGAAAAACATCCTGTCTGATGCCCAAAAAATGGGTTTTTTAGATAAGATAGAAACAGAAATCTTCAGTTATGGGCGACTGCCACTGGCCTACTCGGCTCGTTGTTTTACAGCCCGAGCTAAAGGTCTACAGAAAGATGACTGTCAGCTAAGGTGCATAGATTATCCCGATGGTATTCCTCTGCATACTCAGGAGAATCAGTCGCTGTTTACCATCAATGGTATCCAGACCCAGTCGGGACAAATTTACAATCTCCTCGATGAGTATTCCGCCATGGCGGAGATAGGTGTGGATATTATGCGGGTTAGTCCTAAGAGTACTGGTACGTTTGAGGTGTTGGAGCAGTTTTCTCAGGCAATTCTAGGTGAAACTATTTCTGCTCAGCTGATTGCCAGCGACGTCAAAAATAATGAATACTGCAATGGTTACTGGTTTGGTCAGCCGGGTATGGATACGGCTTAAAAGAGTAGATGCATGTTTGATACTTCACCTCACACCCTTAAGTTGCTTGCTGCTTTTGTCTGGTATGGCGGTGTTGTTGCCCTTTTGGTTAAAAGCGCCAGCCTATTATTGGCGGCGAAAAAAATCTATCCAGATGAAAACTGGGTATGGCTGGCAGCTTCAGGTGGGATAGTACTTGGTGTTATTAAGGCAAAATATTTGTTCAGACGGCTGTGTTTGAAAAATATACAAAGAATAGATGCCTTGGTAGAGCCTAAGTTGTGGCACTTCTACCGGATACGCTTTTTTGTCCTTTTATTTACCATGGTGACGTTGGGGTCCATGTTGTCTCGGGCAGCATTAGCCCAAGGTAATTATTCGATGCTTATTGTTATGGCATTCGTTGACTTATCTGTCGGGATAGCATTGCTTGGAAGTTCACATTGTTTTTGGAAAAAATTAGAAAATTGAGTTTTTATTGGATAATTTTTAGAAGGATTAATTAGGTAATAATTTTTTAAAACTATATTTTTCTTGTTTTATAAAGGTCTCAGTTATTTGAAAAATATACGTTTAAATAGCCGTTGCCAGTTTTCCTGCACCGGACAAGGTTTTTTGTAATACCGATGGCAGCGCATCCAGTTCAACACTATCTAACAAGTTTTTTACTTCCAGTCCAAGTTCTGTGTCTCCTTCAATGCTGAGCTCTCTACGGAAAAAAAGGGTGTCCGGGTCTTCTTGGCGTGAGGCTAGCAGTATAAAGGCTCTGGCGTTACCACTGATAGTAGCATCTGAGGGCCCATTTAAAGGCTGTATGATTAATTGATTGTTTTTGTAACTGAGCCTCCAACCGATGCCGACGTCTTCTACTGAAATTTTTAGTACTCGATCCGTAAGGAATTCTAGGTCTCCCTCAGCGATGGGTTCTAACAAAAACTGTTTTAGTAATCGCTCTAACAGAAATTTTTGTGGAGAGAATGGCGCCAGCCTAAGCGCAGAAAACAAGATGGGCTCTATGCGGTGCAGTAGCTGAACAGAAAGTGTTGTTGTGACAGGTGATTTCTTTCCCAAAAAAGTTTCTCCAGAAAATTCTACAGGTATTATTTTACCCGGTTTTCAACAGCCCAAACGGCAGCTTCAACTCGTGATCTAAGGCCCAGTTTTTTCAGTAGATGTTTGACGTGAACTTTTACAGTGGCTTCAACAATATTCAACTGGCGACCAATCATTTTGTTGCTGAGACCTTCTGCTATCATTTTCAAGGTTTCTTTCTCGCGTCGGGTCAGTGAGTTGTAGCCATCCCCTTTACCTTTATTGGAGCTATCACGAAACGTTTTGGCGAGCACTTCAGTAAGAACCTCAGATAAAACCATCTTACCTGAGCACGCTTCTCGGATTCTATCGACCAACCGTTCTGGCTCCATATCTTTTAGTAAGTAGCCATCAGCGCCTGCCTTAAGAGCGGCAACTACATCGTTGGTATCATCGGAGACAGTGAACACCACGATACGACAACTGACACCGGCATCTCTCATGGCCTGGAGTGTCTCGATGCCATCCATGCCCTTCATGGAGAGGTCAAGCAGCACGAGGTCGGCTTCTTTTTCCTGCACAAGCTGAACAGCATCTTCGCCGTTACTGGCTTCACCAATCACGGCCATATCATCTTCCAATTCAACCAGTTGTCGAACGCCCTTGCGTAACAGGGGGTGGTCATCAACCAGGATCAATTTGCTTGTGGTATCGCTCACGATGGCTCTCTTTTACTAGATTCTGCTTCATTTTTCAGCGTCAGGCAGTTTAAGGTTCTGCTGTCAGCCATGAATTGATCTCGCTCAGCTTTATCTCTATCAGCGAAATGCCTCAGGAACAAATGTTAGTGCTACGGTGGTGCCGCCGCCAGTGATACCTTCTCCTGAACTCGGGCCAAAGTCCAATTCTCCATTTACCCAGTCGGCACGTTCTTGCATGGTAGAGAGCCCGTAGTGGTGATCTTTGTAGGGGTTATCAGCAATACCGATACCATTATCGACTACCTTGAATATGACTTTATTGTTGTCGCCATGCTTGCATTGCAATTGGATGCGACTGGCTTGAGCATGTTTCACCGCATTGGTGATGGCTTCACGAATAATTTGTAATATGTGGATATCTTCATTGGGTGAAAGTTGGAAATGACCTAGCTTATAGTCCAAAGCAACCTCAATATTTTCATTCATTCTGTCGAATTCATCGGTCGTGGCTTTCAGGGCGAGGTACAGTGTTGGGGCATCCAGCTTTAACCGGAAGGTGGTCAGTAGTTCCCTAAGGTGTTTATAGGCAGCATCGAGCCCCTGTTGCAGGTCATCCAGTCCTTCTCTCACTTTTTCCTCAGGCGCATCGCGATCAAATAGTTTGGAAATTCTAGCTACCTGCATTTTCATGTAGGACAAAGATTGTGCGAGCGAGTCATGAAGCTCACGGGCAATAATGGAGCGTTCCTCAAACAGCATTAATCGTCGACTCAGTCCTTCACGGTATTGCAGCGCCATAGCAAAAGAGAGGTGCTCGACCACAGCTTCGATTAGCCGTTGTTGCCAGGGTTCTAAGGCACGATTTTTATCACTTTTTATATAGAGGAATCCAAAGCTATCGTTGGCATCTTCAATAGGAAATGAAATCTCACCCTGAGCCATGTTCTTTTTGTCGGGGCGCATAAAACAGCTTATGCAATTATCTAGATGACATGGGTACTGATCATCTGTCGGTGAAATTAGATCAAACTGATCTTTGCTGGCTTCATTTGTCAGGCAAAGGGATAACTGAGGTATACCCGTCAGTTTTTTCAGTTCAGTGACAGTTTCGGTGAGAGTTTGTCTATCAATATCCCCTTCAGAGAGCCGTTGAGCCGTGCTGTATAGAAAATCCAGCATTTGGTTGGACTGTTGCAGCTGGACGGTTTTTTCGTCGACTAGATCTTCCAGTTTTCGGTAGTGGCGCGCCAAGTTGGCGGACATATCATTGAAGGTGCTACACAACAAACCGATTTCGTTGACGGCTTCGTAATAGGTGCGGTAGGAGAAGTCACCGATGCTGGTATGTTCTGCAGCACGCACTAGGTCTTTTAACGGCTTGACCAAGTTTTGATCAGCACGCATCACGATAAACAGCAGCGCTAGGAATGAGAGGAAGATACTCAGGCCCTCATAGATCCCCAGCAGTTCAATTTTCTCTTCAGTATTCTTCTGGATACTCAGGACTAGGCTGTCGATATCCTCTACGTGGCGGCCCACCAGTGTTAAGTAGAGCTTGTTCGCTGTCGTGATCTGTTCAATGCTGGCTCGTTGGCTAGTCATGAGCGGGGATAAGATGGGTGTGATGGTGCTTTCCCAGTTTTCGACGACTCGGCTGTAATTGTCTTTGATCGATTTACGACGACTTTTTTCTGCCGCTCTGGAGATGCTGGATTGATAGAGCTTATTGGAAAATAATTGGTATTCTCTGGAAAGGTTTTTTGCCATCACTTTCCGTTCTTCATCGCTGGATGGAGATTGCTGTAGTAACACGGCAATTCGGTAGGATTGCATGCGCATGGATCCAGCGATATTAATCGCTTCGGCATCATGCTGGGTATTCAGAGTGACTAGTAGGGATACCACCATACTGGCCAATGCTAATAGACCAATCACCACCATTGGGATCAAAACCTGAATGGCTATGGATTGCGAAAATCGTAGTTTCTTGCCCGCTAGGCTTGTTGCCATTGTGTTTACCACCAAATACCTGACTTCTAGAGTATGTCGATCATACACTTAAATAAAAACAGTAACCCTCTGTTTTTATTTAGTATTTTGTCTTCATATGACTACTACCAAGGTAGTAGAGGCGAGAGTTTGCACTAAGGAGCAAACTGGCCGAATTGATGCAGGTCATGTCCGATCCGATCCCCCCTGACTACATTCAGCTTTCATCATTGAACCAATGAAAGTCCCATGACTGCAATAAATGATCAAAAATGGTATGGCCTCGGCGTATGTACGGTAGCGTTTGCTGCCAACTTCGCTGCATGGACGCTATTTTCTATTCTTGGTCTACAAATTCGAGCTGACCTTGGTTTGAGTGATACGGCATTTGGGGTATTGCTAGCGACGCCCATTCTTACCGGCGCCTTCGCCAGCCTGGCTTGTGGCATTTTGTCGGAGCGATTTGGTGGCCGGATTGTATTTTTCTTGCAGACCCTGATTGTCGCGCTGTCACTTTTTACTTTGCCTTATGCCAAAACTTTCCCCCAATTCCTTGCTTTCGGTTTGGTGCTTGGTCTCTCTGGAGGCGCTTTCGCCTCAGGCATCAGCTATGTCTACCGTTGGTTTGATCGCTCGATACAGGGCACGGCCATGGGTATTTTTGGTGCTGGTAATGTCGGTGCGGCAATTACCAATCTAGTGGCCCCCATTATTATTATCAATTACGGCTGGCAGGCAGTGCCCAAGTACTACGGCGTGGTGTTATTGGTAGTGGCTGTGCTGTTTTGGGTATTAACCCGGTCTGCACCGAAGAGCCGTCTTCCAAAAGAAGATGACGAGCCTCTGGTTAATAAATTACGTCCATTACGTGATCTTCGAGTGTGGCGTTTTGGTCTCTACTACTATTTTGTGTTCGGCGGGTTTCTGGCTCTAACACTGTGGTTGCCCCAATACTATGTGGGTGAATATGGGCTAGATTTGAAAACAGCATCGTTTGTCACGCTTCTGTTTACCTTGCCTGCAGCCATTATTAGGGCGTTGGGCGGCTGGTTTGCCGATAACTTTGGTGCTCGCCGTATCAACTGGCTGGTATTTTGGGTCTGTTTGGTCTGCCTGTTCTTCCTGTCTTACCCGCCCACCACAATGACGATTCATGGCATTGGGCGTGATTTGTTTCTGGATATCCGCATCTCCCTTTGGGTGTTTGTACTGCTGACCTTTGTTGTGGGTTTGGCTATGGGATTTGGCAAGGCCAGTATTTTTCGGATTGTTTATGACTACTACCCGGATAACGTGGGTGTTGTGGGTGGTGCCGTGAGCGCCATTGGTGCTTTGGGTGGTTTCTCTCTACCCATTTTATTTGGTATTGCGGCAGACCAGACAGGCATTCGCAGCTCCTGCTTTATGTTGCTCTACGGCGTATTGGCCGGTTGCATGGTGTTGATGTTCTACGCCATCAAACTGGACGCATTCAAGCAGCGGGTCAACCAAGCCCGTGCTGATGATTTTTTAACTTTGTAACACAGTAATAAAACGAGGAAATACCGCTATGGCTGATCTACAAAAATGGGATGTCGAGGATCCCGAATTTTGGGAGTCTGAAGGCAAGAAGGTTGCCAACAGAAACCTATGGATTTCTATTCCTAGTCTACTGTGCGGCTTTGCCGTGTGGCTGTACTGGGGAATTATCACTGTTCAGATGCTCAATCTGGGTTTCCCTTTTGCCAAATCAGAATTGTTTACGCTGATGGCGATTGCGGGACTCACGGGTGCAACTCTACGAATACCGAGTAGCTTCTTTATTCGGCTTTGTGGTGGTCGTAATACCATTTTCTTTACGACGGCATTGTTGATGGTGCCTGCGGTGGGTGCTGGTATTGCTCTACAAGATATGAATACGCCGTTATGGGTGTTCCAGGTGCTGGCGCTGTTGTCTGGTTTTGGTGGTGGTAATTTTGCCTCTTCTATGTCCAATATCAGCTTCTTCTTTCCTAAGAAGCAGCAGGGTTTGGCTCTGGGTCTGAATGCTGGGTTAGGTAATTTTGGTGTGACCAGTATGCAAATTCTGGTGCCACTGGCCATGACCTTTGGCCTGTTTGGTGCCATGGGTGGTGATTCCATGATTCTGGAGCAAACCTCCGGTACCTTGATTGGTAAAATCCCTGCGGGTACTGAAGCATGGATCCAAAATGCTGGTTTTGTCTGGCTATTGTTCTTGGTGCCGTTGGCATTTGCGGGCTGGTTTGGCATGAACAACCTGCGCACCCATGAAGTGTCGCCTGATATCCCCAGCCCTATTGGTGGTTTTCTCACTATATCTGGGATGCTGCTGATTGGTTTTGTTACTGCAGCTTGCGGTTTGTGGTTGATGCTTCCAGAAGCGGCTAATGGCTCTGGTTTTGGTGTACCCAAAGAAATCGTATTGGTGCTAGTGATTGCCAGTACCGTGTTTGCTTTGAAGATGATTCCCGGCCAGATCAGGCCGAACCTGCAACGCCAGTTCCAGATTTTTGATAATAAGCACACTTGGGTAATGAGTGTAATTTACACCATGACTTTTGGTTCTTTTATCGGATTTGCGGCTTCTTTCCCGCTGTCGATTAAAGTGATCTTTGGTTACCAGCATATCCTGGTTGATGGTGTGATGACGCACGATACCGTGAATGCTAATGGCCCCAGTGCATTGATGTATGCCTGGATGGGCCCCTTTATTGGCGCACTGATTCGCCCTGTAGGTGGTTGGATTGCCGATAAAGTAGGTGGCGCACTTGTTACGCAAATTTGCTCTGTCGTGATGATAGGTAGTGCCCTGGGTGTGGCTTATTACATGAAGGCAGCTTACGGTTCTGCGACACCAGAACAGTTCTTCCTAGCGTTCTTTATGCTATTTCTGTTGCTGTTTGCGGCTACTGGCATTGGCAACGGTTCTACCTTCAGAACCATCGCTATGGTATTCCCTAAAGAGCAGGCCGGACCTGTATTGGGCTGGACTTCAGCTGTTGCCGCTTACGGTGCTTTCTATATTCCTAAAGTTCTCGGTGAGCAAATTAAGGCCACCACACCTGAAGTAGCGCTGATTGGTTTCGCCTCGTTCTACGCGGTATGTATCTTGATCAATTGGTTCTTCTACCTGCGTAAAGACGGTGAGTTCTACAACCCTTAATTATTTAGAACAGTAATGCTAATGGGACTCGATCCCATTAGCATTTTTCACTAAAGAGCATTAAGTAAAAAACGTTAAATTAGAGAGAGTAAAGCCATGAGTCATTTTCTCGATAGCTTGCAATTCTTCAAAAAGACCAAGGTAGACGACTTTGCTGACGGTCATGGAGAAACCCGGAACGAGAGCCGGGAATGGGAGAATAGCTACCGCCAGCGTTGGCAGCACGACAAGATTGTACGTTCCACCCACGGGGTGAACTGTACGGGTTCCTGTAGCTGGAAAATCTACGTTAAAAATGGATTGATCACCTGGGAAACCCAGCAGACTGATTATCCTCGTACTCGTCCAGATCTACCGAATCATGAGCCGCGTGGCTGCCCTCGGGGCGCCAGCTACTCCTGGTATATCTACAGCGCTAACCGGTTGAAGTATCCGAAAGTGCGCAAGCCGTTGCTGAAGTTGTGGCGTGATGCGCGCAAACAGTTTGAAAATCCGGTGGAGGCCTGGGCCTTTATTGTTGAAGACCCTGTTCGCACAAAATCCTATAAGTCCAAGCGTGGACTGGGTGGTTTTGTGCGCTCTTCCTGGGATGAAGTGAACGAAATGATTGCCGCGGCCAACGTCTACACGGTCAAAGAGCATGGCCCTGATCGGATTGTTGGGTTCTCCCCCATTCCTGCGATGTCCATGGTTTCTTATGCCGCAGGCTCACGATATCTGTCACTAATTGGTGGCGTCTGCATGAGCTTCTATGACTGGTACTGTGACTTGCCACCTGCGTCACCTATGACTTGGGGTGAACAAACTGATGTCCCTGAATCTGCCGACTGGTATAACTCGAACTATCTCATTTTGTGGGGCTCTAATGTGCCTCAAACCCGTACCCCCGACGCCCATTTCTTTACAGAAGTTCGCTACAAGGGTGCGAAAGGCGTGGTGATTACCCCGGACTACAGTGAAGCGGCCAAATTGGCAGATATGTGGTTGAACCCTAAACAGGGAACCGATGCTGCGGTTGCCATGGCCTTTGGCCATGTCATTCTGAAAGAATTTCACCTCGACAA
>JAGPWA010000059.1 GCA_018066715.1 Porticoccus sp.
GAGAGCCTCGCTCATGACCCCCTCAATGCCTCAATACGATGCCAACACTGTGCACGGTCAAGTCCATAGACGGCTGGAATAAACAGAACGCTAAATACAGCATAGGCCCAAAAAGAGACCCCCATCGACATACTAGCCATGCCTCCAACTTTTACCAAGCTAACCAAAACACCCACAAAAAAAACATCCACCATGCTCCAAATCTGTAATGTGAAGATCAACCAAGCAATAGGCCGCAACCAGTGATAATGCCGCTCCATCATCAAGGCACCCACTAAGACCAGAACTAGAATAAGAATAAAGGCAGGAATAAAAATAATAAATGCTGCAACAATTAAAGCTAGACCCTGCATCTCATAGTCCCACAATCTAGAGGCAGTTTCCGGTAGTGTCATCATACTTTTCAGGCCACCGGACTCTAGCTGCAAAAATGGATAGTTACATGCCAATATCAACAAGATGAGCGCTGATATTGTATAAGCCATAACACGGCTCAGCTCATCCGCACGATAGGTTGTCAGAAAATGTTGGCAGCGTGAACAACGCGCTGTTTCGCCATCACCAAGTGATGACACATCGAACATCAGATCGCAGGATGGGCATGCGAGACAAACTGTCTCGTGACTAGTATTGTCTATAGTCGACATATCCAGAAATACTCCTTTAAACCCTCTACTTGAATACTTACTGACCAACCTTACAGGATCTAAGATCAGGCTATCAAGCCGTAAAAGCCTTAGCTATTAATAGTAGTCTAGCTCACCAAATGCACCCCAGAAAGAAAAATACGTTAAGGCCATCAAGGTTGGCCCCGTAAAATATGTCCGCCCTAAACAATACGGCCCGCTAATATTTAGGATCAAAGGTTTAAGGGTGTGCAAAAAAGGCTCTTTTATAAACGTCTACCTGGCTTGTTTTTTCTGAATAAACGCTACTCGTTTGTGCCACTTTTATTTATAACTCTTATCATCTATATTACCCGTTCAATACTATTCAGAAAGAGGGGCAATACTTTGTTTAAGTCGATTGTTGTAGCTATGTTTTTGGCTTTTCTAATGAGCGCCTGCTCTTCATCTTCATCTGATCAGGCTCTAACACAGCAAGAGGAAGCTGATTTGCAAGAAAGGTGTAACAAGCTTCAGCAAGACATTGAAGATCTAAAAGGCAGACCGGTGAGAAGAGGTGCGGCTCGAGAATATTATCAAAATGAATGTGTTCTTAATCGGTGAGCCCTTGCCCGAAGACCCGACTAGCCCTTGTAGGCTAGCCTAAAATACATTTTATTTTCAGTTTCGGGGTTAGCTGATTTTTTCAGAGAATGGCTGGCCCGTCAGCTCAAGTAGTATTTCTTTCTTACAAGAAAGAATGGTGACTTTATTGTCACCCGACCAGTCCATACTCACCAAGTCATCCATCAACTCGTCATCCAGAGCTTCACTCTGGTTTTTTTCTGAATAAGAAACTATGTCGGGGAATACTATCCGTAGTGCTGGCTCAGAATCAGAAGGGTTTTCCAAGCATTCTATAAAGAGCAAACGAACATCGATATCGTATACAAGATTATAAATATAAGGAGAACAGTCTCCTAACAATTTAGCGGTTAATGTCATCACTTACCCTGGGGTTGTAGGAGAATATTTAAACGTATTTAACTGAACTATATTTAACTGAACTATATTTAACTAAATAGTTCTTCGCTGACTGACCCGCTATTCTTTCGGCTTGAACATCGCCGCGTCAATTATAGACCACAGATGAATAATCCAGCCAAGCATTATTATCCACAGCCCAGCCGCCAGCACGAAATGAACAATGGCCATCAACAACCGACCCTGTAATAACTGGCCTAGCCCAGGAATGAAAAAACTACACAGTGCTGCAAGTACATTGCCACCAGAACCCTGTCCGGACATTCGAAATACCTTATTGATCGATTAGATTAACGTAAGCTGTCGTTGATCGCACCTAAAGCCTGATTGCCGGGGCAAAGTGCTTTTTCATCGAGATCTCGCAAGGGTTTTTCAACGGAGCCAATGATCTCGTGTAGATCCTCACAATCCGGGTCAAGGTACAGCAAACCAGTGAGAATCTCTCCTTTATCCTTGTACTTATGAATAGCTTGCAAGGCACTAAGTCGGTTGCGAACATCCAGGTCTTCATCATTTTTATAAAGATGAATCACCGACCCATCGTGGAGAGTGACTTCTTGAGTAAACCCAGGATCATAGTCAGCAGTAATTTCCTGGCGCACGGGGATAAAGTCTGTCTTGCCCGTAGCCTCAATATGCTCGCGGACAAACTCATAACTCTTGGTGGACGCTGCGGTGTTGTTAAAGGTCACACAAGGCGAAATTACATCGATAAAGGCAAAGCCTGAGTGACTAATAGCGGCCTTGATCAGTGGCACTAACTGATCTTTATCGCCCGAAAAGCTGCGAGCCACAAACGTAGCGCCTAGATCAATTGCCAGTGTGCAAAGGTCAACAGGTTGAAACGGGTTAGCCGCGCCCTTTTTGCTCATGGAACCCACATCAGCGGTCGCCGAATCCTGCCCCTTGGTGAGCCCATAACAACCATTATTTTCTACCAGGTACAACATATTCAGATTACGCCGCACCACGTGGGCAAACTGCCCCATACCAATAGAAGCGGAATCACCATCACCAGAAACACCAATGTAGGTCAGTTCACGGTTAGCTAAATTTGCACCCGTCGCCACCGAAGGCATCCGTCCATGCACCGAGTTAAACCCATGGGAATTCCCCAAAAAATACGTGGGGGTTTTTGATGAACAACCAATGCCTGATATTTTGGCTACTTTGTGAGGCTCAATAGACAATTCAAAACAGGCTTGAATAATACCTGCACTGATTGAATCATGACCACACCCAGCACAAAGTGTGGAAATAGCCCCCTCATATTGCTTTTTGGTGTACCCCAACTCATTGGTAGGGAGGTCAGGGTGACGAAATTCCGGAAGATGATAAGTCATACGTTTACCTCCTTAGAAAAGGTCACCACGTTGTCAGTTGTTCCGCTACCGGTAATGGCTTCAACAATCCAGCGAGCAGTCACTGGCAGTCCGTCATAGCACAACAATGGCTTCAATTTACTGGGGTTAATCTCACATTCATTAATCAAGAGCATTCTTAGCTGTCCATCACGGTTTTGCTCAACAACAAAAACTCGATCATGGCCTTCAATAAAGGCTTCAACATCCGCATTAAAGGGGAACCCTCGCACACGCATGGCATCCATGTGGAGCCCCTGGTCACTCAAAATATCTAACGCTTCTTCAGCTGATGCGGTAGTGGTGCCAAAGTAAATCATCCCATCTCGTGTTGATTGCTTGGCAGGTCGAAACTCAGGCTGAGGCACATAATTTTTGGCCGTCTCCCACTTAACTAACAAACGCTCCATGTTGTCTACATAGTCTTCACTGCTTTCTGTGTACTTGGCATATCGATCACGTGATGATCCTCGAGTAAAGAATGACCCCTTAGTTGGATGGGTACCCGGGTAGGTGCGATAGCAAATACCGTCACCATCAACATCTAGATAACGCCCATAACGGTCTGACATTTCTTCCAATTCAGTTTCGGAGAACACTTTGCCTCGGTCATAAAGCTTACTGTCATCCCATTCCAGTGGTTCGGAGAAATGCTCATTCATACCCAGATCCAGATCTGACATCAAGATCACCGGCGTTTGCAGTCGGTCCGCAAGATCAAAGCTATCAGCACCCATATCGAAACATTCTTTGGGCGTAGAGGGAAACATCAACACATGCTTGGTGTCGCCGTGTGAAGCATAGGCCGACAGCAACACATCCGACTGCTGGGAGCGCGTAGGCATCCCCGTTGAAGGGCCAGCGCGCTGCACATTAAACAGTACTGTTGGCACTTCAGCAAAGTATGCCAACCCCAGAAATTCGTTCATCAGTGACACACCAGGGCCTGATGTTGCGGTGAACGATCGAGCGCCATTCCAAGAGGCGCCAACCACCATTCCAATAGCTGACAATTCGTCTTCCGCTTGAGCAATAGCGTAATTACGCTTACCAGAGCCCGGATCGATTCGTAACCGCTTGGCGTATTTTTCAAACTGCTCAATGACAGAGGTAGAAGGCGTAATGGGATACCAAGCCACAACGGAAGCACCACCATAAACAGCGCCGAGCCCAAGCGCAGCATTCCCCTCCATCATGATGTGTCCGCCGACCATATCTCGACGTTCTACTCGAATACCTAGGGGGCAGGAAAAGTTTTCCTCTGCATACTGATAGCCGAGCTCCAACGCGTGGATATTCGGTGCGATAAGTTTTTCCTTACCCTTGAACTGGTCATGTATCAAGTTTTTGAGCACATCAAATTCTAGATCTAACATGGCAGCTAACGCGCCGATGTAGATAACATTTTTAAATAACTGTCGTTGGCGTGGATCGGTATATTCTCGGCGACAAATATCGGTGAGAGGAATACCAAAGATACTGATGTCATTACGATGCAGTCTTAAATCAAGCGGTTTAGTGCTGTCATAGACAAAATAACCACCCGGATCTACCGCCTTAATATCCTGTGCAAGACTCTGTGGATTTACCGCCACCATAATATCGACACCGCCGCGGCGCCCCACGTATCCCTTGTCATTTACCCGCACCTCGTACCAGGTGGGTAACCCCTGAATATTGGAAGGGAATACATTCTTAGGGCTAACCGGAAGGCCCATCCGGAAAATAGTCTTGGCAAATAGGTTATTGGCACTGGCAGAACCGGTACCATTAACATTGGCAAAACGTATAACGAAATCGTTGACCGATTCTATTTGCTGCCCTTTTACTTGCTGCGTACTCATTTGCTGCCCTTTTGCTTGCTGCCTTTGTACTTGCTGCACTTTTACTTAATACACGTCTACTTAATACACAGTGGCGCGGCCTTGGTCACCTGATAAAAGAATTGCTGCATATCCCAAGCCGCAGTGGGACAACGTTCGGCACAGAGGCCACAGTGAAGACATACATCTTCATCTTTCACCATCACTCGGCCGGTCTCCAAATTACCGGATACATAGAGATCCTGGTCGGCATTCACAGCTTTGACTCTGAGGCTCTGACGCAGCTCAGGTTCATCGTTGTTCTCAATAAAGTTGATACAGTCCATAGGACAAATATCGACACAGGCATCACACTCAATACACTTGTCATCAGTGAATACCGTCTGCACATCACAGTTGAGGCAGCGCTCGGCCTCATCAAAAGCCGTCTGGACATCAAACCCCAGCTCAACTTCCATGGTACGGTTTTGTAGTGCACTGGTGAGTTCCACCAACGGCACTATCTTCCGCACATCCGTGGTGACATCATTGTCATAACTCCACTCATGGATACCCATCTTCGTACTGAGTAAATTGGTCCCGGGTGGTAGCCGCTGATTCACTTGCTTGCCATCACAGAAAAGGTCGATAGAAACGGCTGCCTGATGACCGTGAGCTACCGCAGTAATAATATTTTCGGGTCCAAAAGCAGAGTCGCCGCCAAAGAACACTTTGGCACAGGATGACTGGAAGGTTTTCGCATTCAGCACCGGCATGCCCCAATTATCAAACTCAATACCGATATCCTTCTCAATCCAAGGAAAGGAGTTTTCCTGACCGATGGCGACCAATACTTCATCACAAGGAAACAAAACGGGCTCTTCCCCAGTGGGTATTAAAGAACGTTTCCCCTTTTCATCAAAAACCGCGCTCACTTTCTCAAAACGCATACCCACTAACTTGCCATCTTCAACCACAAACTCCAAGGGCACATGGTTGTCGACAATAGGGATACCCTCGTGAACGGCATCTTCTTTTTCCCAAGTCGAAGCCTTCATCGAATCAAAAGGACTCCGCACAATCACTTTAACGTCGTTACCACCCACTCGTCTGGCGGTACGACAACAATCCATAGCGGTATTACCACCGCCTAACACAATAACGCGTTTGCCAATTTTCTCGATGTGCTCAAAGGCCACATTGGACAGCCAATCGATTCCAATATGGATGGAGGCATCGCCTTCTTGACGACCGGGTAAGTCTGGAAGGTCACGTCCACGGGGGGCACCTGAGCCCACAAAGATGGCATCGTAATCCTGATCTAACAGGCCTTTAAGGCTATCTACATAATGATTGAAATGTGTTGTTAACCCCATGTCCAAGATATAACCAACTTCCTCATCCAGAACAGTTGCAGGTAATCGGAATGAAGGTATCTGGCTACGCATAAAGCCGCCAGCTATCGGTTGCTCATCATAGACATCCAGCTCATACCCCAACGGCGCTAAATCTCGAGCCACTGTTAACGATGCAGGTCCTGCGCCTACAAGGGCAATCTTACGACCATTCTTTTCCTTTGGGATATCGGGTAACCGGGACGTTATATCGTCCTTGAAATCTGCGGCTACTCGCTTGAGACGACAAATCGCTACAGGTTCTTCCTCGACCCTACCCCGGCGACATGCCGGCTCACAGGGCCTATCACAGGTACGACCAAGTACACCGGGAAACACATTGGATTCCCAATTGATCATATAGGCATCGGTATAACGCTGCTGTGCAATCAGACGAATGTATTCTGGAACCGGAGTATGCGCAGGACAGGCGTACTGGCAATCCACTACTTGGTGAAAATACTCTGGATTTTTGATATCGGTAGGCTTCAAAAGAAATCCCCATGTCACACCAAATCAAGTTGTTCAACAATACTGGTAGTTTTATTAAGCTGCAACAATGACCAGTGACATTTTTAAAAAAAAAAGAACAGTTTTACTCCCTGCCTTGATTCAAGGTTACTGAATTGGTGAAAATAAGTGAGAAAATTTCACCAGCGACCGGAAAATCACGCTACGTTGAGCCAGCTCCTCCCCTGTCAGGGGAAGGCAATGGTTGAAGTCATCATTGAGCATTGACTCCACTTCGGAGGCAAATTGCTGCCCCCTAACCATAACGGTTAGCTCAAAATTTAAATGGAACGAACGATTATCAAAATTAGCGGTGCCCACATAGGCACGATCGCTGTCTACCAACACCACTTTTTGGTGTAAAAACCCCTGCTGGTATTGGAACGCCCTGATACCAGTATTCCGGAGATCTAATAGCGCAGCATAAGAAGAAAACTGCACCATACGGTTGTCCGTTTTACCCGGCAGCATCAATCTGATATCCACGCCCCTTAGGGCTGCCAACTTCAGAGCCTTAATGATGGACTCATCCGGCACAAAATAAGGTCCTACGATCCACAGTCGTTCAGTGGCACTATTAATCGCATGAAGAAACATTAACTGGCAGGTTTCGACCCTGTCTGCCGGGCCAGTTGGCAATATCAGAATTCGCTGATCACTGCTAACACCGTCTGGGTGCCAGTCCATTTCTGGCACCTCACTGGTGACCCAATACCAGTCTTCAATAAAAGATAACTGGCAACCCTGGACTGATGGTCCCTCCATCCTTACTTGGGTATCCCTCCACGGGCTAAGTCGTCCGTCACGATTGAGGTACTCATCACCGATATTCGATCCACCAACAAATGCTGTACAGCCATCAACCACGACAATTTTTCGGTGGTTTCGAAAGTTAATCTGAAACCGGCGGCGCTTACCCCAACGCCAGGTTCTAAACGGCTCAATATGGATGCCCGCTTGCCGACACTTCTTCAAATAGCGACGCGACAGGCTGAAGCTACCAATAGCATCATAGAGGAAATAAATCCGGACACCTTGGCGGGCTTTTTCAATCAATTTTTCCTGGAGCTCTCTGCCAAGCTGATCGTCACGCACAATATAAAACTGTAAAAGAATATAATGTGTCGCCTTGTCTATCGCCTCAAAGATACTCGAAAAAGTTTGTTCGCCATTCACCAACAATCCAACTTTATTCCCTTTGGTAAAAGGCATTAATGCGAGCTTTTCCAATAAACTAGCCCCTTGAGAGCCACCTTCCTCCGGACTGAAAAGTGTGTTCATCTCAGCCATTAGCTTTTCAGCTATTTGCTGAATTTCGAGATCACCCTTCCGTCGAGCTTCTACATAGCCATAAAACTTTCGCTGACCAAACAACAAGTAAACGGGTACCACTATTGGTGAGAGAAAAACCAAACCGAGTGCCCATGCAATTGCCCCTTGGGAAGTGCGTGATTTGAAAATGGACTCGATAGCCAGCAGCACACCAAGTATGCCCATTAGAGCGAAGAGAGGCACCCAGAATTGGGCGAGTAGTTGTCCACCTTGGGACAAGGTATCGAGGATCAGTGACAGCCACTGATCCATGGCTTAGTGCTCCGGCCCGACGGGCTCTTTTTCTCTCATATCACCCTCTCATGTTGCCAAGGTCTGCACCACACCATTTACAGTGCGTCGCATCCATATCATGTCCAGCCTTGACACAATTGGGACAGGGGTACACCGATTTATCTCGCTGCATTTCATTGGCCAGTTCTGCAGTAATAATACCCGTAGGAATAGCAATAATAGAGTAACCCGTTAACATCGCCAGGGTTGATATGATCTGACCCAAAACAGTATGCGGCGTAATATCGCCATAACCGACCGTTGTAAGAGTCACAATGGTCCAATAGATACTTTTTGGAATACTACTAAAACCGTTGCCAGGCCCTTCAACAACATACATCAGGCAACCAAATAAAGTGCTCAATACTAGGACTATGGTGAAAAAAACGAATATCTTACGCCGTGCTTGTACAATCGAACGTATCAACACATTCGCTTCAGACATATGGCGAACCATCTTCAGGACACGAAAAACTCGCAGCACACGCAACAACCGAATAATAAGTAGGTACTGGGCACCGGCTAACAATAGTCCCAGATAAGACGGCACAATAGAAACTAGATCTACAATGCCATAAAAACTGAACAGATATTTCCTTCTATTTGGAGAACAAAAGATCCGTACCATATATTCCAGAGTGAACAACCCGGTAAATAACCACTCAACCAGAAAAAACACACTGAAAAACTTACTGCTCAGGGAATCGACCGTACCTAACATCACCGCAAATACACTGATCAAGATGGCATAGATTAAAACCATGTCAAAGCGCTGACCCGCGGGTGTATCTGTTCCAAAAATGATTCGGTATAGCTCTTGTCGTAATTGTTGTTTTGTCATCATTTGACACTTTAATCCTTCTTGAACAAACTCATTATAGGCATATGTGCAATCCTCTACACCAACCAGTAACACCTGCGACTTTTAAAGTCATTAATTCTCCCAACTCATCCGGCTGAAAATAAGCAGACACCGCAAAATTTCCTGAAAATTAATGGGGGCTATATACTTTACACATGCAGGAACAACCCCAGCTACTCAGATCACTATCACTCACTGAAATCAGCTTCTATGGGATTGGCACCATTGTTGGTGCCGGTATCTATGTGTTGTTGGGGGCGGTCGTCAATGAAAGTGGTATGGCGACACCTTCTGCATTTTTACTATCAGTCATTATTGTCAGCTTCAGTGCCTATTCCTATTCTCAAATGGCTCGCCGTTTTCCAAGCAGCGCTGGTGAGGCCGTATACATCATGGAAGGGCTGCAATCCCGGCACTTGTCTGCACTGACCGGCTACGCTATCTCAGTCAGCGGTATCGTCTCTGCCGCAACCATAGCCAGAGGGTTTACTGGTTATTTTGCTTTTTTCTCCGCCCTCCCCCCATGGTCAATCATTGTTCTTCTGGTCGTCACACTGACGGCACTTGCTTGCTGGGGGGTGAAGCAATCAGTCACCATGGCGGTGTTAACCACCCTGCTGGAAATTGGGGGGTTATTACTGGTACTGATAGTGAGCGGCGATGAAATGGCCAACCAAAAAATTCCCTGGGGTGAATTTGTACCTGTATTTGACCGCAGCCACCTGGCCCCGGTTGTCAGTGGCGCTTTTCTGGCCTTTTTTGCTTTTATCGGTTTTGAAGATATGGTCAACATGGCCGAAGAGGTTAAAAACCCTGGGCGCAATCTGCCCATGGGGATTACCATTGCACTTGTCGCTACAGGCCTGCTTTATGGGGCAATAGCAATAGCTGCTCTGGTCACAATACCCCTGAATGAATTACGGAATTCCGAAGCACCGCTAGCGCTACTCATTGAACACAACAGCAATGTTCCTGTAGAAACAATGGCCATCATCAGCATGATCGCCATCATTAACGGCGCTCTGATTCAGATTATCATGGTGTCACGAGTACTCTACGGTATGGCGAAGCGTCATATGGCGCCCGGTCTGTTGGGTTCAGTCCACCCCGTTACCCGAACCCCGATAACAGCCACATTACTCACCGGCTTGTTAGTCATTGTCTTTTCACTTTGGCTACCAATAACCACCTTGGCCAAGACGACCAGCGCACTGATTTTGGTTGTCTTTACACTGGTCAACATTGCACTCCTCGTGATGAACTGTCGTGAAAAGAACTGGAACCTTCTAGAACTACTGCTACCCGCAATTGGTGCATTATTGTGTATCAGCTTCCTCTCCCTTCAGATATTGAATTAACTAACATTGAACTAACAAATAGTGAAATAACTATGTCGCTGCCCAAACACATGCGTTGTATTGAAATTGCTAAGCACGGACCAGCTGATAACCTGGTCATTGCGCATCGATCGCTGCCCGAACCGGGAGACAAAGAAGTACTGATCAAGGTGGCGGCTGCCGGAATCAATCGACCCGATATTTTTCAGCGCAAAGGACTTTACCCCCCACCTGCTGGCGCGTCAGATATTTTAGGGTTAGAGGTGGCCGGAGAAATTATTGCTGCTGGGAGCAGGCAAAATCAATGGAACGCAGGTCAGCAAGTCTGTGCTCTACTCGCAGGCGGTGGTTATAGTGAGTACGCCATCGCACATCAGGATTTGTGTCTACCTATCCCAAAACCACTCAACCTGATTCAGGCCGCTGCACTTCCAGAAACCTTTTTTACGGTCTATCACAATATCTTCGAACGCGCCGCCATAAAACCAGGTGAAACACTCCTAGTTCATGGGGGAGCCGGTGGTATAGGTACCACTGCCATTCAACTGGCACATGCGTTAGGCCATCGAGTTTTCACCACAGCAGGCACTGATGAAAAGTGTCGGCAGTGTCTAGCACTGGGTGCTGAAGCAGCCATTAATTATCAAAATCAGGACTTTGTCACCACCATCAAAGAACTGACAGATGATCGTGGTGTCGATGTTATTCTTGATATGGTGGGAAGCGATTATGTACAAAAAAATATCCGTGTAGCGGCTTTTCAGGGCCGGATTATATCCATCGCCTTCCTCCGAGGCTCAAAAACGGAAGTAGACTTAATGCCAATGATGCTTAAGCAGCTGGTATTAACCGGTTCCACCCTCCGCGCCCGACCCACAGAAGAAAAAGCCCGCATCGCAGAGGCGTTACTGGATAAAGTCTGGCCACTATTGGAAAATGGGATCATTGCCCCAGTCATTAGCGCGACATTCCCATTGGAGGAAACGGCCCGTGCTCACCAACTGATGGAAAGCAACGAACATATTGGCAAAATTGTATTAACCCTGTGATGTTAACCTTATGACATTAACCCTATGACATTAACCTCAGCACCAAGGAATTTATTCCCTCAATGAGCAAAGAAACCAGGCTGGTTTATTCAACAGAAACTGGCCGTATAAAATCATCTAAAGACTCGCAGAAACCGCCCAGCGGTGATGGGATTATCCGTATCCGCCGGGAAACCAGTGGTCGAAAAGGTAAAGGTGTCTCAACTATCAATGGTCTCGACTTGCCCGACAAGGATCTGAAACAACTTGCCAAGAATCTGAAGCAACTCTGTGGCACCGGCGGCTCAGTCAAAAACGGGGTCATTGAAATTCAGGGCGATCACCGAGAGAAGCTCCGCGCTGAATTAGAAAAGCAAGGCCATACCGTCAAACTGGCAGGCGGCTAGATGATGCCTATAACTGCCCCCTACGGTAGCTGGGCCTCGCCCATCGACCCAGATTTACTCGCCACATCATCACCTTCTTTTTCTTACCCTAGTAGTGATGGAGAAAATCTCTACTGGCTGGAATCTCGTCCCTGGGAAAATGGCCGTTCGGTCGTCGTGCAACGAGATTCAAAAGGTGTCATACAGGATGTTCTTCCGGCGCCACTAAACGCTCGTAGTAAAGTACATGAATACGGAGGAACACCCTATATCGTGGTGAAGGGTATACTTTACTTTTGTCTTTATGATGACCAAAGGCTGTATCGCCTAGATCTTAATAAGAGCAATACATTACCCACGCCTATCACTCCAGAAGGGGGCTATCGATTTGCTGATTTTTGCTATGACAAACATCAGCACCGCTTGATTTGCGTGGCAGAAATTCACAACAGCTCATCCGAACCAGAAAACCAAATTGTTGCGATTCCTCTGGATGATTCAATGCAAGTAATCACTCTGTGTAGCGGCGATGATTTCTATGCTTACCCACGGCTCGACAATACGGGGAAAAAGCTTTGCTGGATCAGCTGGAATCACCCTAGTATGCCTTGGGATAGCACCACACTCTGGCTGGCAAATGTTAGTACCAGCGGACATTTGGACAATCCAGAGCTCATTGTTGGCAATGGCAACGAAGCTGTTTTTCAACCACAGTGGTCTCCTGACAACCAACTGCATTTTGTCTCTGATCGAGACAATTGGTGGAACCTCTATCGCTGGCAGCCGACATCAGGTGTTGAGTGCATACAACCAATGGCAGCGGAGTTTGCTACCCCCCTATGGGTATTAGGGATGTCGACCTATGGTTTCTGTGATGATGGAACACTGGTGTGTTGCCACACTCATGATGGCACTTGGCAGTTGAGCACAAAAAAACCTAATGCATTGGACTTTCAACCGGTAGAAAACAACTACTGTAATATCTCGGACATCTATTGTACTGGGGGCAAAGCTTGGCTAGTTGGCGCATCAACCCTCGGTAGTGGAGAACTAGCCGAGCTAGACATCAAAAACCACAAGCTAAGGCCAGTCACACAGGGTAGCTCTCTCAGCATTGACCCAAGCTATTTATCTCAGCCAAGCCCCATCAATTACCCAACCTCTGATCAAGCTGCTTCCCATGCCTTCTTCTACCAACCAACTAACCCAGACTTTAAAAGTTGTGAAGGTAGCCTTCCTCCGCTGATTGTTATTTGTCATGGAGGCCCCACAGGTTCCACATCCACAGCATTGAATTTAAAAATTCAGTATTGGACCAGTCGCGGCTTTGCCGTACTCGACGTTAATTACCGCGGAAGTACCGGGTATGGGAGACATTACCGGGAACAATTACAGGGTCAATGGGGTATTGCCGATGTAACGGACGTTGTAGACGGAGCAAACTACCTGATAGAACGAAAAATGGTTGATCCCGAAAAGATCGCCATTCGTGGTAGTAGTGCAGGTGGCTATACCGTTCTGGCAGCATTGTGCTTCCACCAAATCTTTAAAGCGGGCGCCTGCCTCTATGGCATTGGTGATCTAGAAACTCTCGCCAGAGATACCCATAAATTTGAATCACGATATTTGGATAAATTGATCGGCCCCCACCCCGCTCAACGAGCAATCTATCAGGACCGGTCACCAATCCACCATATCGATCAATTCAACTGCCCCGTGATCTTTTTTCAAGGGTTAGATGACAAAGTCGTACCACCAG
>JAGPWA010000135.1 GCA_018066715.1 Porticoccus sp.
TCCATTGGCGACCTATTTGTCGGCGCCATTATTCCGGGCCTATTGTTGGTGGTGATGTATATCGGTTATCTGATCATCATTTCCCGGCTCAGGCCAGACGTCGCGCCCGTTGCCGAAGTAGATGATGGCGATCGTCTCAGTGCCTTTCGCCTACTGAGAAGCCTGTTACCCCCGGTAGTATTAATCGTCGCCGTACTGGGTTCTATTTTGACCGGGATCGCCACGCCTACCGAAGCCGCAGGTGTCGGTGCATTTGGCGCCACCTTACTGGCCATCACACGAGGGCAACTCTCCGTCACACGATTGCGAGAGGTTGCCCGATCAACCACCGAAGTCACCGCGATGGTATTTCTGATTCTTATCGGTGCTGCGGTGTTTTCTCTGGTGTTTAGGGGCTTTGGGGGGGAGGAGCTGATAGAGGCGCTATTTCACGATATTCCCGGCGGGCTCGTCGGCGCCACCCTTGTTGTCATGGTGGTGATATTCCTACTCGGATTTATTCTCGACTTTATTGAAATTACCTTTGTCGTTGTGCCTATCGTCGGTCCCGTGCTGCTCGCTATGGGGCTTGACCCGATTTGGCTTGGGATCATGATTGCCGTCAACCTGCAAACCTCATTTTTGACCCCACCCTTTGGTTTTGCCCTGTTCTATCTGCGTGGCGTAGCCCCGGATAGTGTTAAAACCGGTGATATTTATCGCGGCGTTATTCCGTTTATTGGTATTCAGGTCTTGCTGATGCTGATGTTGGCTTTCTGGCCATCACTTGCCACCTGGCTACCCTCTGTGGTCTTCTAAGCATCAACTGCTAATAAAAAGAACTACCAACCATTAGTAGTAATAACAATGTGAGGAGTCACCCATGACCGCTATCAACCAACCACCACAACCCCGCGGGGATCTGACCCTACAGACTATCGCCATGCCGAAGGACACCAATGCCAATGGTGATATTTTTGGTGGATGGCTCCTCTCACAAATGGACCTCGGTAGCGCTATCCTCGCCCAGCGCATTGCCCAGGGGCGAGTAACCACCGTGGCCATCAGTGAAATGGCCTTTCTGCGCTCTGTACCTGTTGGAGCCATCGCCAGCTGCTACTGCGAACTGATCAAAGTCGGCTGGAGCTCCATGACCATCAATGTGGAAGTCTGGATTAATATTGAGTCCACTAATAACCCCGCTAAAGTCACCGAAGGCGAATTTGTGTTTGTAGCGATTGATGATGAAGGTACAACTAGAGCGGTGCCAGAACAGAACTAAAAATGCCCTCAGGGAGAAAACTCTTTTTAACTCACTGATAGACAGAAAAAACTAATGGCCAATACCTGTATTTGTAATCGCAATAAACCCTTCGATCAATGCTGTGGGCGCTTTCTTGTGGCTGGACAAAAGGCTAAAACCCCAGAACAACTGATGCGCTCTCGTTATTCAGCGTATGCATTGGGCGGCTATGGAGATTATTTATTATCGACGTGGTTTTCTGCAACAGCAGCAGGGTTAACGGCCAAGGCGCTTTCTGAAAAAACGATGGAATGGGTAAAACTGGACGTGTTATCTAGTCATCAAACGGGGGATAAAGCCACTGTAGAATTTAATGCCTCTTATCTCGAATCAGATCATTCCGAGGTTCAAGTTATGCATGAGGTCTCAGTCTTTCAACGAACCTCAGGTCACTGGCTTTATGTGGGTGGAGAGGTCTCTAGCCTACACTGATCATGACTTAACACTGGTTGACCACCCCGCGCAATCAACTTACCCTTCATTACAAGTTAATATCCACCTATGTTAGAGATTTACTATGTTAAAAATTATTATCATTATTATCGCGATTGCGATGGTTTTATTTCTGGCACAAAGAACACTAGCCAACAAAAAAGGAGCTACAGTGAATATACAAGAAGGCATTGATTTTATGGCCGCCAATAAAGATGCGGAGGGCGTGCAGACTACCGCTTCTGGGCTGCAATATTTAGTGTTGACCGAGGGGACTGGTACTGAACATCCCGGCCCAACCGATATGGTGAAAGTACATTATCACGGCACATTGCTAGATGGCACAGTCTTCGACAGTTCTGTAGACCGTGGCGAACCGATCGGCTTTGGTTTGAATCAGGTTATCCCTGGCTGGACAGAAGGCTTGCAATTGATGGTGGTTGGTGAGAAAACTCGCTTATTTATTCCCAGTGATTTGGCCTATGGAAACCGTAATATGGGCGTGATTGGCCCAGGATCAACACTGATTTTTGATGTGGAATTATTAGGTATAAATGAGTAATTAAATTCATTAAAAGAGGGGCTGATTAAAGCAGCCCCTCTTTTAATTTTCTACTTATTCTCAACAACCCACTGATATATTTTTGGTAAAACTCCTTGATGAATTGCTAGGGCTATAAGAATAAATATTGCACCTAGATACATTGATGCTGTTATTGTTTCTTCCGCAAATATAACGCCTAGCGTCATGGCTAACACTGGCGTAATTAATGGAATTAAAGCAACAACATCAATCTCCATATTATTTAAAATATGGTAATAAGCTGCAAACCCTACTAGCGAGGCAATCAGCGATAAATACATTAACGAAACTAAAGAAACCGTACTAAAAACAAGGGGTTCATATCCAATAATATATAACCAGGTAAAAAGCATTCCTGGCAGTGAAAATGCCATGGCCCCTAGTGTTTGCTCCAACGGTAGTACTTTTAGTTTTTTATTTAATTTTTTTACCCACAAAACACTTGCTGAGAAAACAATATTAGAAGCCAGCATTAAAAGAAGCCCTATATAGGCTTTATCTGCCATTACCGTTTCGTCATAAAATATAAATAGTAAACCAGCGGTCGCTAAGGCGATGGCTATTATCTTTCTAGGCAATAATACGTTTTCTCCCAGAATCGGTCTTGCTAATATCGCTGTAAAAAATGGTGTCATACCAAACATCAAAGCAATTAACCCTGATGAAATATATTCGGCAGAAAAATACACCAACGCCATATTAGGAAACAAGCCAATAGACCCTGCGAAATAAATCTTCCCGTGTTTTTTAATATTTAAACCGGCAATCCCTGCCACTGTACAAATTGCACTTCCCACCAGAAAGGCGATTACCATACGTAAACTTAGGCTTGCCATCGGTGCCAAAGTATCTCCCCCCAGCTTTATCGCCAGGGGGGTTGTTGTCCAAATAATAATGACCAGTAAATAGGCCAACCTAACGGCCATTTCTCTCTCCTAAGTAGTAATCACCGAGCCTTTTTCTGCGGCCAAAAAAAAGGCCGCAGATTAAATGTCTGCGGCCTTGAAAAATATTTGTTTTCTTAACTATTTTTCTGCCGCAAACCAACGAGCCCAACGCAATACATGTTTGCGCTTGGCGACGATTACTAGCATGGCAGAAAAGTGGTTATTCACGAGATTCCTAAACAAATTCTATTTGATTCACTATACGTGATGCCCACCAGAAAACACAATAGTCCTAGTGATTTTTAAATAATCAACGCGTTTTATTAACTCACTTCCTCTTGTTCCAAATACTGCATCAACTCTTGGTAACCACCCACGTACTCTTCTCCATGAAAAATTTGAGGTACCGTGCTCACTGGTTTTCCCACCGTTGCGGCCAAATCTGCTGGGCTGATGCCTTCTTCATGAATGTCCACATAGCGGAAAGGCAATTCATTGGATTCCAATACAGCCTTTGCTTGACGGCAGAAACCACAGGCTTGATGTCCAAAAATTGTATAACGTTGCATGGCTAACTCCAGTATTTACATTGAGCTTGTTAACGTGAGTTACATTGACTACCTCATTGGCCAACACTATAGGTTAGGAGACACCAATAGCTCTACTTGATTATAGCTATCCAACCGATAGCGGTAACTAATGAAGCCGTCCCTACACTGATTTTCTCCGCTGCAACATTCGCAACACCATATAGGTAGCTGCCGCAGCCAACAGGTGCTTGATACTGTGGCCGCTGATACTACCCAGCAGCTGATAAATGGCATGGTCAAAATGCTCCACCACTTTGGCGAGGACATAGAAGATGAACACCCAG
>JAGPWA010000149.1 GCA_018066715.1 Porticoccus sp.
CTATTTTTAAAAAGTTTAAAGATTGGCTTACCTTCTGGTTTGCAGCATACCTTTGTCGCCGTAGGAATGATGGCCTTACTCGGAATTGTGAATACTTTTGGAACTGATGTTATTGCTGCATATACAGCCGCTGGCCGTATAGATTCATTGGCAATGCTGCCTGCGATGAACTTTTCTCAAGCCGTTTCTGCATTTGTCGGACAAAATTTAGGTGCCAATAAAATTGAGAGAGTAAAACAAGGATTCAAGGCTACCTTTATCATGTCAAATATATTTTGCCTAGCTATGACAGCTTTGATCGTTATTTTTGGAGGTGACTTAATGAGAATGTTTACAACAGATGCTCAAGTTATCGAAATTGGTCAAAACTACTTAATCATTGTAAGTTCATTCTATCTTGTTTTCTCATCCATGTTTACTATTCATGGTGTTTTACGAGGTGCTGGAGATACACTTATCCCAATGTTTATTACTTTATTTTCACTTTGGATTATCAGAATTCCTGCTGCTTATTTCTTATCCGGTAAGATTGGATCAGATGGTATTTGGTGGTCAATTCCTATGGGATGGGTCATTGGCATGAGCTTTTCGTATATCTACTATCGAACTGGTAGATGGAAAACGAAAGCTGTTACGAACGAATAAAGTCATTATTAATCACAGATTTGGACTAGATACTGCAACTTAGTCTATCGTCAATTTGCAAATGGCACTCAAAGGCTTAACTTTGCAAAAATCAACTTTCGCTACTATGCTAACATCAATGACGGGCTTCGGAAAAGCCACTCTTGAATTGGAAAACAAAAAAGTTTCCATCGAAATAAAATCCCTTAACAGCAAACAGCTAGATATCTTCACTCGAATTCCAAACCTCTATAAGGAAAAGGATTTGGTTCTTCGTAACGATATCAAGAAACAACTGGAGCGTGGTTAGGTTGAACTTTCAATCTTTATTGAGAGTGTTGGCTCTGAAAAAGAGACCAAAATTAACCAACCCATAGTTGAAGCTTATTATCGCCAACTTCAAGATTTATCAAAGAAATTAAACATCTCTATTGATAATGAGCCTTTACTGAATACCATTATCAAACTACCTGACACATTAAAAGTTGAATATCAAGCTTTGGATGAAAACGAATGGGAATTGATTCACAAAAGTGCATTAACTGCTATTGGAGAATTAATTAAGTTTAGAACTCAAGAAGGAACAGCACTTGAAGAAGATATCTTTTCTAGAATCTACAATATTGAAAACTTACTTGCACAAGTTCCTCAATTCGAAGAAGACAGAATTAATACAATCAAAACAAGGATTAACGATAACCTAAACGAATTTGTTGAGAAACAACACATCGATAAGAATCGTTTTGAGCAAGAAATGATTTATTATCTTGAAAAGTTTGATGTTACTGAGGAAAAAGTACGTCTGGCCAATCACTGTAAGTACTTTATTGAAACGGCTCAAACCAAAGAATCAATAGGTAAAAAATTAGGTTTTATTGCACAAGAAATTGGTCGTGAAATCAATACCCTAGGTTCAAAAGCAAATGATACTAATCTTCAGAAAATTGTCATTCAAATGAAAGACGAATTAGAAAAGATTAAAGAACAATTATTGAAC
>JAGPWA010000097.1 GCA_018066715.1 Porticoccus sp.
AGTCGAACTATAAGCAGGCCAAGATCTACTGGTGGCTGAGGAATCAATCCTGTTGTGAGGGAAAAATTGCTCCGTAAAAGAGGCGGGCGGTTCCTCATATAAGGTGCCATCTAGAAAAGGAAAGTACAATTATGACAAGTGAAGAGCAGAAGGTCGCCAAGACAGACGAAGAGAGTAATTCTGTGTTGATCCAGCGCTTGGGTCAGTTGACAAGAATGTTAAGGGTTAATATTCGTGGTCTGGGGCAGCAGCAGGAAATGGAAGACGCTGCAAAGTCTATCCCTGATGCAATGGCCAGGCTCGACTATGTCGTTATGATGACAGAAAAAGCAGCCCAACGTGTATTGAATGCAGTGGATCGAGCGCAGCCTCTACAAGATGATATTCAAGATGGTGCGAATCGTCTTAACCAACGTTGGGCGGGTTGGCTCAAAAACCCTTCTGATCTGGAGGAGGCGAGATCCCTCGCTCTTGAAACCCAGAGTTACCTGGAGCAGGTTCCGGCAAAGACCAAAGCCACAGGCAGGGAGTTGCTTGAGATTACCATGGCGCAAGATTTCCAGGATCTCACTGGGCAGGTTATCAAGAAAATGGCTGGTGTGATGCAGAATGTCGAACATCAATTGTTGAGCATTCTTGTGGAGAGTGTATCCGATGAAAAAGACCGTGATGAATTTCGGAGCAAGCTGACAGAGGAGCGGCCAAATGATACCAAGAAAGAGACTACCCTCCTGAATGGTCCGCAGATCGACACCTCTTCGGCCGAGGTAGTGAGCAGTCAGGATCAGGTGGATGACCTATTGGATGACCTGGGCTTTTAAGCACCTATAGTATTACTCGTTGTTTGTCGGCTTTTTTATAACAGTGGCTCTTGTTACTGTTATAAAAATAGCCGGTCTTCACTATCAACTTTAACGTAATCCGTCTAAAGCAACCCGTCAATTAAGAGATGGGTTTGTTGCCTTTCTCTGGTTCTAAGAAAATTCTTATGGCCGGTTGTTTTTAACGGCGACAGGTTCCTCCCTTCCCCCATTCTTTCTGTGTGTACTCGGCTGTCCTTGTGTTACCCGGGCTCCGCTTTACCTCCGTTCTGCCTTGTTCCTGGGTTCACAGGACCTAAAGTGTTTTTTATTTTGAATAAGAGGCTAATTTCTTGCTTATTCGACCGTTGTCTCCCTAGTTTTTAGTGAGTTAATCTCCATCGACTAAAACCCGATTTAATCTTCTAAAGTATCAACTGTGTATGCCGATGAATAGTAAGAAGGAAGATTTAATCACTGAGTTTCTGGATTGAAATTATTGATAAAGGCGATCCGAAAATAACTACGATTTAGAGTTTATAGTTGTTTGTGGTTTCTTGCATAGGCTCTGCTCGATAATTATTAAAATGGTTTTTAAGGTGGATCTTCAGGCTAATAATTATTCATTAACGAGAGATAAATGTGTCAAAGATACTTGTAGTAGATGATTCCGTTTCAATGCGTCAAATGGTGAGTTTTACACTGAAGGATGCTGGTTATGATGTGATTGAATCCTCGAGTTCTGAAGAAGCGTTGGAACAAATTGACGGTATTGAGGTGCAGCTGGTGTTGTCCGATTTGAATATGCCCGGTATGGATGGCATCGAATTAGCCAAGGTGCTTAGGTCTACGCCGTTATACCAATCAACACCCATCCTGATTTTGAGTACTGAGTCAAGCCAAGAGGTAAAGCAACGGGGAAGGGATGCCGGCATAACAGGCTGGATCACTAAACCGTTTAACCCTGATCAATTACTTCAGATTTCTGAGCAGGTAATAAAATGATGTATTTCGATAAAGGCGGGATTTTTCAAAAAAAGACCAGAGAAACTAACACCTATCAAAATCCCTCTTGCCATTTTAGTTTATTAGAATGGCCGCCTACGCATTTTCCTCACGCTGAAAATGAAAGATCGAAAACCATTCAGAAAAAAATGCATCCCGAGTCTACATGTTGTCCGGAAGGTAAAGAAACTACCCAATCTGTCGATATTGTAGAGGTGCTGGGAAACTTTGCACAAGCCGGTATGTGAAACCGTTATAGGGTTAGGCTGGCCCGTTTATAATTTTGAGGTAAAAGCATGAATATGGGGAAAATACTAGAGAATACTTTTGAGGATACTGATGGAGATGGCAGTCAGTATCTGACCTTTATTCTTGCAGATGAAGAATATGGGGTTGAAATCTTAAGGGTTCAAGAAATTCGTGGCTGGACGAAAGTTACCCCTATGCCAAATCAGCCCTCTTATCTTCGAGGTGTCATCAATTTGAGAGGCAATATTGTTCCCATTATCGATCTGCGTGAACGATTTGGTATTGAGTCCATGGAATATGGAGCAACGACAGTTGTCATTGTGATACGTGTTGAAAGCGAAGGTGCTGAGCGAATCATGGGTATTGTCGTTGATGCAGTGTCTGAGGTGTATACGGTCAGTGATTCAGACTGTCAGCCACCGCCTGATTTGGGAAACGCCATTGACGAACAATTCGTCAATGGCCTAGTTAGTGTCGATGAGAAAATGGTAATACTTTTGGACGTTGATCTTCTGTTACATGAAGGCGTTCTTGATTCGGCAGCCTAGTTAGCTGCGAATTATTTATGAGTTTGTCCATAAGTGAACAGCATTGAGGATAAGTGATGAACGAACAGCAAGATATAAATGCACAACTTGCGAGTGAAGACCCCGATACTAAAAAGACCGGGAATGCACCAGAGAAAAAACCCTCACCAAGCAAGACGGGGCTGGATACTCAGTTGCTTAAAGAGAGTTTTTCGCTACTGGAGCCTGACGCAGACGAGCTTGTGACGAACTTCTATGGCTTGTTGTTCGAGCGCTATCCTGAGGTGAAACCCTTATTTAAAAATGTAAGTCCAGAGGACCAACGTAGAAAGTTAGTGAGTGCCTTGCAGGGCGTGGTGAGCAATCTGGACAAACCCGCCACATTGAAAAAAATTCTCACTGAGATGGGAAAAAGGCATCAAGGTTATGGTGTTTTGAAGGCTGACTATGAAGCGGTATCGGCGACGCTACTTGAGGCGATGTCCGAGTTGGCAGGCAGTGAATGGAACAACAGTTTTGAAGAAGCTTGGCGCGTAGCGCTGGCGTTAATTAGTAAAACAATGTTGGCTGGTTACAGCAAATCTGAGGACAGAGTAATGGCAACAAGTAATGAACAGAGTGAAGAGCTGGTGGCCAGCAATGAAAAAGCAGGCGAACTAACAAAGTATCAGGCTGCAATAGCGGGTGCCACGACCCCGATGATATTGGTTGACCTTGATTTGGTGGTTACCTATGCAAATCCGGCCAGCATTAAGTTGTGGGAAAGATACCTGGATCTGTATCTGGGGTATTTCCCCGGTTTTGATCCGTATGGGACTGTTGGTCTTTGTATTGACCAGTTCCACACTGACGCTCGGCATCAACGTGCGCTGCTGGGTGACCCGTCGAGGCTACCCTACACCACATTGATTGATGTGGGGGAGGATGGCCTAAAGTTCAGAATGACAGCAACATCTCTTATGGATGAGGACGGAAATCATATTGGTAGCACGCTTGAGTGGGGTGATGAGACTGAGGCGTTCAGAAAAGAGCAAACGGTTTCTCGTCTCCAGTCAGCCGTCGATGGCTCAGCGACAAACATCATGATGTGTGATGAAAACCTGAAAATTACCTATGTAAACGCGGCGGTTGTGGCAATGTTTCAGAAACGTGCCGTAGAATTCCGCCAGGCTTTCCCAGGTTTTGATCCCGAAAATCTGGTCGGGACGAATATTGACAGTTTCCACAAAAATCCGGCCCATCAAAAGGCACTGCTAGCGGATGCCAGCCGACTTCCGGTTAAGGCCAACATGAAAGTGATGGACTTGGACTTTCAAATGAATGCCACGATGGTAACCGGCCCCAAAGGTGAATATATGGGCAACATGGTGGAATGGACCGATATTACCGAGGAGCGGGATGCGGAACGACAAATCCGTGGCTTGGTTGAAGGCGCCTCCATGGGTGAGTTTTCCACACGGATTGATACAACGACCTACACTGGCTTTTTTAAGCAGCTGGGTGAGCTGTTGAATGAATTAATGGCTACCAGTGACCGAGGGCTGAACGACGTCGCCAGAGTCATTAAGCAGCTGGCAGAAGGTGACCTGACGGGCAGTATTGATGAGGAATATCACGGACTCTTTGGCGAGCTTAAAGATGGTGTTAATACCACCGTTGAAAACCTCCAGTCGATGGTAGAGCAGATTCGGGATGGCGCCTTTCATATCAGCACCTCCGCGTCGGAAATTTCCCAAGGTAATACCGATCTATCACAGCGTACTGAAGAGCAAGCTTCTTCGCTGGAGGAAACAGCCTCCAGTATGGAAGAAATGACCTCAGCGGTACGTTCCAGTGCGGATAATGCTCGTCAGGCCAACCAATTGGCTTCTGGTGCACGTGAGCAGGCTGAGACTGGAGGAGCGGTAGTCGCCGAGGCTGTACAGGCGATGGCTGCGATTAATAACTCCTCGAAACAAATAGCCGAAATCATCGGTGTGATCGATGAGATTGCATTCCAGACCAACTTGCTGGCATTGAATGCGGCGGTAGAAGCAGCCCGAGCGGGTGAGCAGGGCAGAGGCTTTGCTGTAGTGGCTTCGGAAGTAAGAAACCTGGCCCAGCGTAGTGCTGAAGCGGCAAAAGAAATTAAGTCGCTGATTAAGGATAGCGCCGAAAAAGTTGATGATGGATCGAGACTGGTGGGCGACTCAGGTCAAACCTTGGAAGAAATTGTCATCGCAGTGAAAAAAGTGAGCGATATCATTGCCGAGATAGCGGCAGCCTCACAAGAGCAGTCTGCGGGTATTGAGCAGGTCAACAAAGCGATTACCCAATTGGATGAGGTCACCCAGCAGAACGCCGCATTGGTTGAGCAAGCTGCAGCATCCAGTGAGTCCATGGATGAACAGGCCAAGGAGCTGAGCGATCTGGTGGAGTACTTCAATACGGCGGATGAAGAGCCAGAAGAGCCCAAGTTGGCCAAGAAGCCTGCCAAGAGGTCAGTCCGTAAAGCGCCAAAGGCTGCCCCAGCACGCCCTGCTACTCGGGCAAGAAAACCAGCTAAAGTCGTTGAAGAGAACGCTGAGGAATGGGAGGAGTTTTAATAGCTCCGTCCCCGACGGCTTAGATCCAACGACATTAGGTGAGTATTCTAGTCAGAAATGACCGGTGAGAATGACGTATGAATATGGTGAGTGAAAGACCACAAGGGCTCCGGTCGGTCAGTAAGTCGAGTAAAGGTGATTATGAATTTACGGATAAGAATTTTCGTTTTATCGTAAAGTTTATTGCCGACCACGCGGGCATTGTGATGAGCGATGCCAAACGAGATCTCGTTTATGGCCGGTTGGTACGCAGGTTACGTGCATGTAAGCTGGCCAGCTTTACTGAGTATTGTAAGTTGATTGAAAGCGGGGATGCTGAGGAATCGGAGCATTGTGTCAATGCATTGACAACGAACCTCACCTCCTTTTTCAGGGAGCAGCACCATTTTGATTTTCTACAAAAAGAACTTTTGCCTGCATTAATAAAAAAGAATAAATCAAAAGTGATCAAGATATGGTCTGCAGGGTGCTCTACCGGTGAGGAGCCTTACAGTATCGCTATGGCCGTGTCTGAAGTACTCCCTGCAAACTGGGATGTACGTATTCTGGCCACGGATCTCGATACCAATGTCGTCGCAACCGCACAGCAGGGTATTTACAATCTGGATCGGGTCGATGGTATGTCCCAATCTCGCCTTAAACGCTGGTTTCGTCGAGGCAAAGGGGCAAAGGATGGTGTGGTCAGAGTGGTACCTGAGTTGCGAGAGTTGATCAGTTTCAGGCAGCTTAATTTACTCTCTAAATGGCCGATGAAAGGCAGTTTCGATATAATTTTTTGTCGTAATGTGGTGATTTATTTTGATAAATCGACACAACGGGTATTGTTTGATCGGTTTGCCCAGCAGATGCAGTCTGACGCCCACCTGTTTATTGGACACTCTGAAACACTCTATAAAGTTTCGGATCATTTCGCCCTGTTGGGCAACACTATTTACAATAAAATAAAATGACAGCAGCTGTTCAGCTTATCAGTGACCTTATGCATGGGGCTCCAGGTACAAAGCCTTGTGCCCTGCCAGGCTATGAGCATATTAACCGTTATTGGGACAGGACAAATGAGCGGTATGTGGCCAAAATTTTACCCGGTGAGTATTACGTCACCTTACAGGGTGAAATGGTTACCACTGTATTAGGCTCCTGTGTCTCAGCCTGTATTCGTGATAGAAAGTTGGGTGTTGGCGGCATGAATCACTTCATGTTGCCCCATAGCTCAAGGCCGACAGAGTGGGGTTCAGCCTCATCTGCGGCCCGATATGGGAGCTATGCCATGGAAGTATTGATTAATGATATTTTAAAAAATGGTGGGCGCAGAGAGAACTTGGAAGTTAAATTGTTTGGTGGCGGTCAGGTGTTGGCACAGCCAACCAGTGTAGGTAAGAAAAATATTGCATTTGTGCGTGACTATATCGAGTCTGAGGGCTTGCGGGTCATTTCTGAGGACTTAGGTGGTAAACACCCCCGAAAGGTTTTGTTCTACCCCGACTCTGGTCGGGCACAAATAAAAAAGCTTCGAGTTCAGCACAATGATACGATTGTCCAGCGTGAAGACAGCTATCAGTCCAGCCTCGAAGAAAAACCTGCCACTCAAACGGTAGAACTGTTTTAAAGGATATTTCAAAAAAAATTAAAGGAGTACTGGTGCCGCCCTCTATTCGTGTATTAATCGTTGATGATTCTGCTTTAATTCGAAACCTGCTCACCAAAATATTGGGCGATGCTCCTGGTATTGAGGTCGTCGGCGTTGCTGGCGACCCATTAATCGCGAGGGACAAGATAAAAGCGCTCAACCCTGACGTACTTACCCTTGATGTCGAAATGCCCCGTATGGATGGCCTGACATTTCTGGGTAACCTGATGCGTCTACGCCCTATGCCGGTGGTGATGGTTTCGTCACTGACCGAGAAAGGTGCCAGTGTGACCATGGATGCATTGGCTTTGGGGGCAGTGGACTTTGTCACTAAACCCAAAATTGACATATCCCACAGTCTTGAGACTTATGCTGATGAGCTTATCAGTAAAGTAAAAGCGGCGGCGGGAGCTAAGCTTCAACCTAAAGTCCAGCTGGATGAGCCGGCACCCGTCTATTCAGCCGATGCGGTTATTCCCCAAGTCACCAAAAAATTCTTCAGCACCACGGAAAAAATTATAGCCATCGGTGCTTCAACGGGAGGAACGGAGGCGATTAAAGATGTCTTGATGGGCCTGCCTCCCGATGCACCAGGTATCGTGATTGCCCAACATATACCCCCCGGGTTCAGTGCGGCATTTGCGGAGCGGATGAATCGCGTGACAGCTCTCTCGGTTAAAGAGGCTGAAGATGGTGATCAGGTGTTACCTGGTCACGTATTCATCGCTCCAGGGGATAAACATCTACTGCTTACGCGCAGTGGTGCCCGTTACATCTGCCGACTGAGTGATGGCGAGCTAGTTAACCGTCATCGCCCTAGCGTGGATGTGCTTTTTCGCTCGGTGTTGCAATCGGCAGGAAATAACGCCGTTGCAGCAATACTGACAGGCATGGGTGCTGATGGTGCAGAGGGTTTACTCGAGCTTCATCAGTCCGGTGTGCATACCATTGCTCAGGATGAAGCCTCCAGTGTCGTGTGGGGGATGCCAGGAGAGGCAGTCAAAAGAGGTGGCGCGAGTGAAGTGTTGGCTCTGGGTAAGGTCGCTAGAGCGTTAATGAAAGCGTGTGGTGACCAACGCTAGTTAAAAAACTAAATTAAAGAGCATAGTGGTATCTATGTTTACGTTGCTCTTGCTCCCCCTGACTTTATGTTTCGGACCAGTTTGATCCGGACTTTTTGATCCTAGCAGGTTGAACTGTGTGGTATTGATAAGGTCGGGTTTTTCTTATGCCCCGACGGTAAGCAACTCATACTCTATTGAGCGGTAGATGATATTAGCTGGAGGGGGATTACCGTGAATTTAACCCAATAGAGGGATGGGGGCGTTAATGCATGTAGGTATATCCGTCGACAATATCTGGGCAATTTGGTTTTTTCCCGACTGTTTGGCGGTATAAAGAGCGTTGTCGGCGAT
>JAGPWA010000112.1 GCA_018066715.1 Porticoccus sp.
GGCCCATGCCGAACTGGTTCGATCCATAATGGAACACTCCGCTTTAGATAAGGGTCAGCCAGTGAGCGCACCTTGTGTGATCCTCTCCGGCGGAGAAACCACGGTGAAGGTTAGAGGGAACGGCCGTGGTGGACGCAACACGGAGTACCTATTGAGCCTAGCTGCTGAGTTGAAAGGTGAGGCGGGTGTGTATGCATTGGCTGCGGATACCGATGGTATTGACGGATCCGGGGATAATGCGGGTGCTATTTTGTCACCCGATAGCTGGCAGCGTGCTCAAGAGTTGAATCTTAATATCACCGATAGTCTGGAAAATAACGATAGCTATGGCTATTTTGAAGCGTTGGGCGATCTCATCATTACTGGGCCTACACAGACCAATGTGAATGATTTTCGGGCCATTTTGGTACTGCCGCTTTGACGGCTTGATTGAGCTGTCTCAATGGGTTCCCGTGAGAACTTGGGGTAGACTGCCTAAACTTTTAGAAGATGTTACAAACGGAGTAATTGCTGTGTCGGATATGCGAAAACTTACTCACCTTAATGAGCAGGGCGAAGCTCATATGGTCGATGTGGGCGGTAAAACGGTGACGACTCGGGAAGCTACTGCCGAAGCGACCATCAGTATGCAGCCAGAAACGCTGGAGCTGATTCTGTCTGGTGGGCATAAAAAGGGCGATGTACTGGCAGTGGCTCGTATTGCGGGTATTCAGGCAGCAAAAAAATGTCCGGATTTGATTCCTTTGTGTCACCCATTGATGCTGACAAAAGTGAGTGTGGAATTTGAGCCACAGCCTGAGACCAATAGCATTCGTGTTTTTGCCACCTGTGGGCTCGATGGAAAAACGGGCGTGGAGATGGAAGCGCTGACTGCGGTCTCTGTTGCTGCCCTGACCATCTATGATATGTGTAAGGCCGTGGATAAAGGCATGGTGATTGAACAGACGCGATTATTGGAAAAAGCCGGTGGTAAGTCAGGGCTTTGGAAAGCTGGAGATGGAAAAGTAGCGAAATAAACGACAAAGCAAGCTAGCAGGAATAGATTTAACGATGAAAGTATTATTTTTTGGCAGTCTCCGCGAGCAGTTGGGTACCGGCGAACTGAATACCGCCTTACCCGATGGCGTTAAGACCATAGGTCAGCTGCTACAGAGCCTTCAGTCACAGGGCGATGCATGGAAGCTGGCACTGGGAACGGGCAACGTATTGTTTGCCGTGAATCAGGATATGGTGGATGAAAATACCGCCATTAATGACAGCGATGAAGTGGCGTTATTTCCTCCGGTGACGGGCGGATGATTTCCATTTCCGTACAGGAAAAGGATTTTGATGTTGGTGAAGAATATCGTCAGCTACAAAGTGACGACACTAGTGCCGGTGCTAATATAGGGGGCATTGCTATTTTTACCGGGCAAGTCCGTGACCTTACAGAGAACCCACTAAAATTTATGCGCCTGGAGCACTATCCAGGTATGACAGAAAAGTCCCTCCAGCAAACTGCTGAGCAGGCAGAAGAACGTTGGCCGACCATAGATATTCGTATTATCCACCGCATTGGTGATTTGGCTCCCGGAGAGCAAATTGTATTTGTGGGCGTGAGCAGTGCTCACCGAGATGCGGCTTTTTCTGCCTGCGAATTTAGTATGGATATTCTGAAAACCAGTGCGCCTTTTTGGAAAAAGGAACAGCATGTGGATGGCGCCAGTGGCTGGGTAGATGCCAAGGATGTGGATCAGCAGCGTGCTGAACGTTGGCAGGACAGCGAGTAATTCTTACTTGAGCTCAGGGGGCCTCTATTGCGTTTAAAATTACGGGTTATAACAGTACGTTTTATAGCAGTACTTTTTAGCGCAGTACTTTTTTGCCACAGTGCTCTGACCGATACACTCAGTATTGCCACCGCCAGTAATTTTCGTCCTGTATTAGAGCAGCTAAGTCAGACTTTCTCTGAGCAACAGAATGCTGATGAGGCGCGCCATAAAATTAATATCAGCAGTGCTTCCTCCGGTGTTATTTATGCCCAAATTTTACAGGGTGCACCGTTTCAATTATTTTTTTCTGCCAATGAGTCCTACCCTGAAAAATTAGTGGCTAGTGGCCATGGAGAACCGAAAACCTTGGCGACCTATGCCATCGGTAAACTGATTTTGGTCTCGCGTTATGAAATTGATGACCTTGAAGGTGAAGATCTTGAAGGTGACGATCTTGAAGGTAAGAGCCCCACAGATATTTTATTGAAAGCCAAACGCATCGCCATAGCTAACCCGCGGACAGCCCCCTATGGCATAGCAGCCATGGAAGCGATGGATAGCCTTGGTGTTGCTAAGGAAAGTCAGTCCAAACTTGTGGTGGGAAATAATATTGCCCAGGCTTGGCAGTTTTTTCACAGCGGTAATGCCGATGCTGCGATTGTTGCTGAGTCGTTGGCTTCTTTGGCAGAAAGTGCTGCTGTAAAAGAACAGCAGCAAAGGTTGTTTACCATTGATCTCTCGTCTTATTTAAAACACCCTGTTCGACAGGGCCGGGTGGCGATTAAACCCGTAAGCCCGTTAGCTCAGCAGTTTCTGAGTTTTATGAATACGACGATTGCAGAAAAAATAATGACTGATGGGGGTTATTTATTACCCACAAAAGGTAAAGATATAACCCCATGAATTTACTCGCTTCCGATATCACAGCACTTTGGCTCACACTGCAATTAGCGGCGGTGACCACGGTTATTCTGATGGTCATCGGTGCGCCATTGGCTTGGTGGTTGTCTCGCTCGACATCAAAGTTTTCTAGTGTGGTTGAAGCCACAGTGGCACTGCCGTTGATATTGCCGCCTACGGTGATTGGTTTTTATCTGCTGATCGCTTTTTCCCCTGATAATTTTTTAGGCAGCAGTTGGCTAGCCTTAACCGGGCAGCCCTTGGCTTTTACCTTTAGTGGCTTGGTGGTGGGCTCGGTTATTTATTCGTTGCCCTTTGTGGTGCAGCCCCTGCAATCCGGTTTCCAGCATTTTGATCACAAACTATTGGAAGCGGCAGAGACCATGGGCGCAGGTACGCTGGACCGCTTTTTCAATTTAATTATTCCGCTGACTCGCCGTGCTTTTGTCACGGCTGCACTGTTGGGCTTTGCCCATACCATGGGTGAGTTCGGGGTGGTGTTGATGATTGGCGGCAATATTCCCGGTGAGACGCAGGTGCTGTCCATCGCCTTGTATGATCACGTAGAAGCATTGGATTATCAGCGGGCTCATTGGTTGGCGGGCGGCCTGCTCGCCTTTAGCTTTGCGTTACTGATACTGCTCTATGGTTTTAATCGCCATAAAAAGAGTGGGGTGAAGCAGTTGTGAGCGGAGATAAAAAGATACAACTGGCTGTTGAGCACTCCTTTCTTAAAAAGGGGGGTGCACAAAAGGAACGAGTTCAAAAGAAAAGTGCTCAAAAGGCTAATAGCCAAGAGGCTGATTTCACTCTGGCGATAAAGGCCCAGTTACCGAGTAAGGGTATCACTGCCATCTATGGTCCCTCAGGCTGTGGCAAAACCACATTGCTGCGATGTATTGCCGGGCTTGAACAAGCGGATCACAGCCAATTACACATCGGTGCTGATGATCTTGGCGCTCTGCCTGCCAAGCAGCGGCAACTGGGCTATGTGTTTCAGGAAGATCGCCTATTTCCCCATCTCAGTGTTGATGGCAATCTCAACTTTGCCTGGAAGCGGCGGTTCTCAGATAACGGTCCGAGTAAGCAGCAGGTGATTGCCTGGCTGGATATTGAAATATTACTCGACAGAAAACCAGACCAGCTTTCTGGTGGGCAAAAACAGAGAGTGGCGATTGCCCGCGCACTACTAACGGCCCCACGTTGTTTGCTGCTGGATGAGCCGCTGGCTGGGGTTGATAGTAAGGCGCGTAACCCCATTCTCCGGCATTTGGAGACGTTGGCAGAGAACCTCAGTATTCCGATGGTGTATGTGAGTCACAACCTTGATGAGATAACACGGTTGGCTGATCACTTGATCATTATGGATCAGGGGCGGTTAGTGGCTGAAGGGCCATTGCTGGATATGTTATCTCGGCTTGACCTAGATGTAACTCGACAAGAGAGCGCAGCGGTGGTGCTGAACACGCGAATTGTGGATCACGATGATCGTTATAGCCTGACACAACTGGCATTAAGTTTGGATTCAGGCGTGAGTTTAGGTTCAGAATCTGATGCCCAGCTTTCTGTTGGGCAACTCTCCGGTGAACCCGGTAATACAGTGCGGGTAAGGATCCCAAGCCGTGATGTGAGTATTGCGCTGGAAAGGCCTAGCCAATCCAGCATCCTTAACATATTACCGGGTGTCATCAGTGAGATTGAGTCGATCGATGGTGCCCGAGTGATCATCAAAACCGAGGTGGCGGGACAGGCTATTTTGGCTCGCATTACCCGAAAATCCATGGAGCACTTGCAGCTCGAAACGGGCAAGCAGGTGTACCTGCAAATTAAAACGGTTGCTCTGTTGTCAGAAACCCTTAATTAGCCTTTTACGCAACATTTGTTATTGCTTAGGATGTACCTATGAAGTCATTCCCCCATACTTACACTGCGACAGCGGCTGCCGACCCAATAGGGAATGTTACGTCTTCTTTGGGTAATGGGTGCCGTGTAGAAATCGCACCTCCCGTAGAATTTGATGGTGCGGGCGATGTTTGGTCTCCGGAAGAGTTATTGATGTCTTCAGTGGCAAGCTGTCTGGTGTTGTCGTTTAAATCTATCGCCAGATCTTATGATCTAAGCTGGCTTCATATTGAATGTTTTGCCGATGGGCAACTTGAAAAGGTTGAGCGCAAGGTAAAATTCACTCGCGTACACACCCGGGTCAAACTGACGATTACTTCTCTGGAAGACAGCGGGGAAGCTAAGCGCATTCTGGAAAAAGCGGAAGATACCTGCTTTATTACCAACTCCCTGTCTGCGGAGACAGGGTTTAGTTGTGAGATTGTAGAAGGTTAGTTTTCTACAGTTTCACTACATCCCCCATATCCGGTACACAGGCCGACCAGTTAAGTTCTTCATTCAGGGCGATACGGAATTGGTCTGAAGCCGCTTCTTCACCATGGGTGACAAAGCAGCGCTTGGGTGCGGTGGGCATCTGTTGTAGCCAGCTCAGTAACTCCCGATAGTCCGCATGGGCAGACAAGAAGTCCAAGGCTTCAATTCGTGCCCTGACATCCAAATAGTTATTAAAGAGTTTAATTTTCTTTTCACCGGCCACTAGTCTCGCACCACGGGTTCCGGGCGCTTGATAGCCAGCAAACATGACGGTGTTCCTGTGGTCTCCCAGCATACGGTTCAGATGGTGGAGCACCCGTCCTCCTGTGGCCATACCGCTGGCTGAGAGAATGATAGCTGGCATGTGCAGGCTGTTGAGCGCCATTGATTCTTCCACCGTACGGGTAAAGGTGACATCACGAGATAGCTGCTGACAGCGGTCTTTGTTGAGGCGATGGTAGCGATGGTGTCGTTGCATCACCTCGGTAACACTGATGGCCATGGGGCTATCCAGAAAAATAGGCAGATAGGGGATCATCTTTTTGTTGCGCAGCTCGGTGATGAGATAAAGCATCGCTTGGGCTCGCCCCACCGCAAAGGTCGGAATTAACACTGAGCCGCCAGAGGAAACTGTTTCATTGATAATTTTGGCGGTCTTATCCCAGATGTCCTGCTCTTTATAAAGTCTAGGGTCGTGAAGCCGGTTTCCGTAAGTAGACTCCACAACAAGATAATCACAATACACGGGTAACTCCGGCGCCGGCATTATCAGATCATTTCCTCGACCCATATCGCCACTGAATAAGATATGTCTTCCCGCCAAAATTACATCAAGGAAGGCGGAGCCGAGAATATGGCCATTGGGATAAAAGCTGACGGACACCTCACCCCGAGAAATGCCGGGCTTTTGGTCATCTGGATTGGAAAAGCCAACTACTTCGAAGAGCTCTAGCGCTTTTTTAGCATCTTCTTGAGTGTATAGAGGGAGTGCCGGGTCGTGTTTACTGTAGCGGTGCTTGTTGCGATAAAAGGCTTCTTCTTCCTGTAATTTTGCTGCATCTAATAACAAAATTTTGCACAGATCATGGGTTGCCTGTGTGCAATAGATAGGGCCGTGGAAGCCATTTTGTACCAAGCGCGGCAAGTACCCACTGTGGTCGAGGTGGGCATGGGTCAAAAATACGGCTTCAATACTGGAGGGGTCAACAGGAAATGGTTGCCAGTTTCGCTGGCGAAGATGCTTGTAGCCCTGGAATAACCCACAGTCCACCAATACCCTTCGACCATTGAATTCGAGTAGATATCTTGAACCAGTGACAGTGCCCGCGGCACCTAAAAAGCGGAGAGAAACCTGATCAGTCATTCAGTTTATCCTATGCTCAGTGAGTCATATTAACTCCTCAACTTAAGCATAGGCATAAATAGGCTGGGGTCAATCCGGGCCTAATGATTGGGGTCAAAGGGATTTTAAATAGTCAATATTGAAGTCATAACTTCTCTTAGAACAAAAGATCAGAGAAGAGCAAAAATTGCACAGGTTCCCCCATTTTTATTGTGCCCCCAAGAGGGTGTATTGCAAAGCCATTACCCACACTGGCCGTAGAGAGAACACCACTGCTTTGATTGCCCGCGATTTCTGCATGCGCCACACCGTTGTCATCTAGAACCAGTTTGGCTCGTAAATATTCTTGGCGTTTGGCCGGTTTTGGTCGATCGAAATCGGCAATGACCTGAATAGGGATTGGTTTTAGATCATCCACACCTTGGCATTTCAGCAGGAAAGGGCGGGCGACAATAGCGCAGGTAACAAACACCGCGGCAGGGTTGCCAGGTAAGCCGAGGATAGGTTTACCGAGAACATGACCAAAGGCCAGGGGTTTGCCGGGTTTTATTGCCAGCTTCCAAAGGTCTAGACTGCCGAGTTTTTCCACGCAGGCTTTCACATGATCTTCTTCACCCACGGAAACACCACCACTGGTGACAATGCAGTCGGCTTTATCGGCTGCTTGGCGTAGGGCTTGTTCTGTGGCTTCAAAATTATCGGGCACAATACCCAGGTCAATATAGTCGAACCCTAGGGCCTTCATTTGCCCCGCTAGGGTGTAGCGGTTTGAGTTGTAAATATGACCAGGAGGGAGTTGTTCTCCGGGTTCTACTAGCTCATCACCGGTAGAGAGCACAGCGACTTTTAGTCGTCGGTAGACAGGGACTTCAGCAATACCTACGGATGCCAGCAGTCCCATATCCTGAGGTTTGATGCGGTGGCCTCGACACATAATACGACTGCCACTTTGAATATCCTGACCTTGAGGGCGGATATTATCTCCGGCCTTTGGCTCTGCGGGCAGGGTGACGTGACTCTTGTCGCCACTTGAGTCGTTATCAGAGCCATCATCCCACTGGCAATTTTCCTGCATGACGACCGTATCCGCACCAATGGGCACTTCTGCACCGGTAAAAATACGTGCGGCGGTACCAGGTTGTAGCGCTTGCGGGGCAACACCTGCGGGAATCCGTTGGCTGAGGGGTAGCGTTGTTTTTCCTGTCTTCTGAATGTCTGCGCTATTAAAGGCAAACCCATCCATGGCGCTGTTATCAGCCGGTGGTACATCCACCGTGGATTGTTGATCTGCGGCCAGCACTCGCCCCAGGGCTTGTTCTACAGGAACCATTTCAGTGTCTGTGATGGCCTGGGCAGAACTGAGTAATGTTTCCAGTGCCTGTTCTACGGGTTGTAGCCCTGGTTGATCACAACAACTCATCCCCGCGACTCACAGGCAGCGGTAAATTTGACATGGGGGATGAAATTACAGGGTTTAGTTCGGGAATCTAATTGTTCGCCAAGAATGCTATCCCAGGCGGTGCGGCAGGCATTGGTAGAGCCTGGCATGCAGAATATCAGGGTACGATTGGACAGCCCAGCCACAGCACGAGATTGAAGGGTTGAGGTACCAATTTCTTGATAAGAAATGTGACGAAATAGTTCACCAAAACCTTCTACATGCTTGTCGAATAATGGTGTCAGTGCTTCGGGTGTGGAGTCTCGGTCAGTAAAACCGGTACCGCCGGTAGTTAGAATCACTTGGACTTTTGGGTCCGCAATCCAGCGAGAGACTTCTGCCCGTAATTGATAAATATCATCGGGGATCAATACCCTGTCGGCCAGGTTATGCCCGGCCTCGGTCAATCGATCTACCAGAAGTTGACCCGACGTGTCTTCATCCAGAGAGCGGGTGTCAGAAACAGTCAGTACGGCTATTTCCAGTGGTAAAAATTCTTTTGATGCATGTGACATAAATAGAGTTCTCTAGGGTTCTCGTTTGGCCGTTCTTTCATGGGGGATGTTTGGTGTCCCAATCGTGAGGGTATTATCCAGCCAGGAATTTACCGTTTCAGAAACTCACCGTTTAAAGATGAGCTATTTTACTCAATTATCTATTGTTAATTGCCTGTGTGGTTACTTTATTGATTATTTCGTTGCTGAAACCAATAACGACATCACCAGCAAGCCAAATAATACAAAGGACAGCATTTTCCAAAGCAGCAGGGTGTCTCTCTTGCCTCCTTGCTGAACATCTTCCTTGAGGTATTCAATGTTAGGAGTTTTTAGATCGTGTAAAAAAGCCTTTAAGCTGTCGTACCGCATCTCCGGGTCTATCGCCACAGCTTTTTCTAGCGTGCGGTCAAACCACAGGGGAATAATATCTTTGTGGTGGTAGCCTGGTGTGTATTGAAGTCGGAGGAAGTCTTCCCGGCTGGTGCATTTTTCAAGTTTGGTGCCATAGGGTAGAAAGCCGGTAAACATTTCGTAGACGATCACCCCGAGTGAATAGATATCGCCCTTGATTCCTGTGTTGATTTGGAATCGATAGGATGGATCGGCATAGTCCAGTGTCCCCAGTGCCATCTCCCGTTCCATCGGTGTAAAAATTTCGTGAATCCCTGGCGCATAGACTGAACCGAAATCGACTATTTTCACCTGAAAGTCAGGGGTGATCATAATATTGCTGGGCTTCAAATCTTGGTGCACAGTTTCTTTTTCGTGCAACGCTTCCATCCCCAACGCAATTTGCTCCACCAGCTTGATCATGTCACGGGGTCTTCTGTCAGGATTTTTTTCTATCCACTCTTCCAGTGTTTGTCCTTCGACCATCTCCATGAGGTAATAGAGAAATTTCCGTTCATTTTTGGGCGGAATCACTTTGACGACATTGGGGTGATCTACCCGGCTGCCAATCCACTCCTCCATGATAAACCGCTCGGTATAGGCGGGATCATCGGAATAGTTCTGGGAAGGGGTCTTCATCACCAGCGTTTCACCAGAGTCCATATCCTTCACAAGGTACAGTTGGCTACGCTCACTGGCATACATTTCTTTCAGTACTTCATAGCCATCAATTTTTAGTCCGGGCCTGAGTTCTGGTGGAAAGGGTAGTCGGGTCAGCCGTTCATTGAGGTCTTCAATATTTTCAAGACCAAGCTGGTCGATGCGTAATAAGCAGCAACTCAGGTTGTCGGAGCTCTTTGCCTGACTGGCGGCATCGACAATGGCGCGGCAGGCTGCATCATAGTCATCGGAGTGTGCCTCGATTAGCTGACGTATGTCTGATTCGGGCATGAAGTCGTGAATGCCATCAGTACTGAGGAAGAAAATAT
>JAGPWA010000148.1 GCA_018066715.1 Porticoccus sp.
CAAGATCCAGGTCTAGGTTATATCGTAGATCCGAACCCCGTGCTGGCCCCGCTCGTCCACGACCACCACCTCGGCCACCTCCGCCAAAAATGTCGCCAAACACATCACCAAAAATATCACTGAAATTGCCATGGTCCCCACCCGGACCACCACCGCCATACCCACCACTGGGGTCAACACCGGCATGACCGTACTGGTCATAGGCAGCTTTTTTCTCTTTGTTAGAAAGAACCTCGTAGGCCTCGGTAGCCTCTTTGAAAACATCTTCAGCTTTTTTGTTATCCGGATTACGATCAGGGTGATTCTTCATCGCAATGCGGCGATAAGACTTTTTGATTTCTGGTTCGGAAGCACCTTTGGCCACACCGAGTATTTCGTAGTAATCGCGTTTGGACATTCTCTGTCAGCTTCTTATATCAAGTTATATTCAATTTTTACGCAGGCGGTTTGATCTATTTCAAACGCAGCAAAGCGCGAGTAAAACCCGCGCTTGCAACCGACGTCTAGCGTTCGGCAACGACTAACAAACCTAAGATCAATTCAAATCTAAGGCTTACTTGTCGTCTTCTTTAACTTCCTCAAACTCTGCATCAACGACATCCTCTGAACCACCTGAATCCTCGGCGGCGCCATCGGGACTTTCTGCCTGAGTTTCAGCCGCCTGTTCTGCATAGAGCTTTTGAGCCAGTGCAGCGGAGGCTTCGGAGAGCTTACTTGCCGCGGCATCCATAGCATCCTTGTCATCACCTTTAACCGCTTCTTCAACCTCTTTTATTGCTGACTCTATAGCCTCTTTCTCTTCATCAGAGGCTTTATCTCCAGCTTCTTCCAAGGTTTTCTTGGCAGCGTGAGCCAAACCATCAGCGGTATTGCGCGCCTGCACCAGCTCTTCAAACTTCTGGTCTTCAGCGGCATTTGCTTCAGCATCATTGACCATATTTTCGATTTCTTCATCAGACAATCCAGAAGAGGCCTTAATGACAATAGACTGCTCTTTGCCGGTGGCTTTGTCTTTGGCATTCACGTGTAAGATACCGTTGGCATCAATATCAAACGTCACTTCAATTTGTGGCATTCCACGTGGTGCTGGCGGAATATCAGCCAGATCAAAACGACCCAATGATTTGTTACCCGTAGCCTGTTTACGCTCACCCTGTACCACATGAATCGTCACTGCAGTCTGGTTATCTTCTGCCGTAGAAAAGATTTGTGATTTCTTAGAAGGGATTGTGGTGTTTTTCTCAATCAGAGATGTCGCCACACCGCCCATGGTTTCAATACCCAGTGTCAGTGGTGATACATCAAGCAGCAACACATCTTTCACATCGCCAGCCAGCACAGCACCCTGAATGGCTGCACCCATGGCAACGGCTTCGTCGGGGTTAACATCTTTGCGAGGTTCTTTACCAAAAAACTCACTGACCTTTTGTTGCACCATTGGCATACGAGTCTGACCACCAACCAAGATGACTTCGTTGATATCCGACGCTGACTTGCCCGCATCTTTTAGAGCCGTTTTCAACGGCGCCATGGAACGTTCAACCAGTGCTTCAACGAGTGATTCAAGCTTGGCGCGGGTCAATTTCACTACCAAGTGCTTAGGACCGGTAGCATCTGCAGTAATGTAGGGCAGATTAACTTCTGTTTGCTGACTGGAAGACAGCTCGATCTTGGCTTTTTCAGCTGCCTCTTTCAGACGTTGTAGCGCCATTGGATCACTGTGCAGATCAATACCGTTTTCTTTCTTAAACTCATCGGCCAAATATTCAATCAGGCGTAAGTCAAAATCCTCACCACCGAGGAAGGTGTCACCGTTGGTAGAGAGCACTTCAAACTGGTGCTCACCATCCACATCGGCAATTTCAATAATGGATATATCAAAAGTACC
>JAGPWA010000103.1 GCA_018066715.1 Porticoccus sp.
GCCAAAGAAGAAGGTTTCAGAACCTTGCGTCAATCGGCACTCCGTCGTACTGCGGAGGGTATAATGAGCCTTGAAGAAGCAAACCGGGTAACCAAGGATTAATCCATGGCAACTGCACAACCACAAGTCTTTGTCTATAAAGGGAAAGACAAACAGGGAAAAGCCACGCAAGGCCAAATAAAGGGCACCAGTTTAATGCTGGTTAAAGCCCAACTCCGTAAACAAGGCTTTGTGGCATCCTCTGTTAAGAAAAAAGCAAAACCACTGTTTAGCGGGTCCAAGCCGATCAAACCCGCGGACATATCTGCATTCACCCGGCAAATGGCCACCATGATGAAGGCGGGCGTTCCTTTAGTTCAAAGCTTCGACATAGTCGGTGAAGGTGCCGACAAAGAATCCCTAAGAGAATTAATAAGCAATATTCGAGACGATGTTGCATCAGGACTTAGCTTTGGCGGGTCTTTAAGAAAACACCCTAAATACTTTGACGACCTCTTTTGTAGTTTAGTGGAAGCTGGTGAGCAGGCTGGCGCATTAGAAACCATGCTTGACCGAATTGCCACCTACAAGGAAAAAACTGAAACCCTCAAAGCAAAGATAAAAAAAGCTCTGACCTATCCAACAACAGTGGTTATTGTTGCGGTGATTGTTACAGCAATTTTGCTGATTAAGGTCGTCCCCGTCTTTGCTTCAACGTTTAGCAATTTTGGCGCAGAACTCCCCGCATTCACCCTATTTGTTTTGGGGATTTCGGAAGCCGCCCAAGAATGGTGGCTAGTGTGGCTGGCAAGTATCATTGCCGCCTTCTTCATCATTCGTGAGCTCCTCCGGCGCTCACCAGCTTTTGAGGCGGCTATAGACAAATACTCACTAAAAATTCCAGTGATAGGCAATATTCTTTACCAAGCAGTCATTGCCCGTTTTGCCCGAACATTATCAACCACCTTTGCTGCAGGGGTACCACTTGTTGACGCGCTAAACTCTGTCGCAGGGGCATCAGGCAATGCTGTATATCGTGTTGCCATTCATAAGGTTAGAGATGATGTAACCACGGGTATCCAGCTTCATACCGCATTACGGAACACCAAAAGGTTTCCTGTTTTACTATTACAAATGGCAGCTATTGGTGAAGAATCTGGCGCTCTGGACGACATGCTGGAAAAAGCTGCCGAACATTATGAAGAAGCTGTCGATAATGCTGTCGATAACCTAACTACACTACTTGAACCCTTAATTATGTCGGTTCTCGGTGTGCTTGTGGGCGGACTATTGATTGCGATGTACCTGCCAATCTTTAAACTGGGTGCAGTGATTTAAATTGGATATGTATGCCTGATATTATTGGGTTACCCCCTACCCTAGTCATTGCCGCCAGCTTTATCTTTGGGTTACTGATAGGCAGCTTTCTCAATGTAGTGATTTATCGGCTGCCATTACAACTTTCAGCCTCATGGCGTAGAGAGTCACTGGATTTCCTTGGCATGGAACCAGACCCCCAAGCTGCTAACATCAACATTGTAGCCCCCGCCTCTCACTGCCCAAAATGCGGCACAGAGGTCAAACCCTGGCAGAATATTCCTGTTTTCAGCTACCTATTATTAAAAGGTAAATGCAGTAACTGCGCGACCTCCATTTCTCTTCAGTACCCCTTGATTGAGATTGCCTGTGCGCTAATCACTACATTTGTGGTTTATCACTACGGTTTAACCTCTACCGGCTTTTTGGTCTTACTGTTTAGCTGGAGCCTGCTTGCTTTAACCGGCATTGACTTCAACGAACAGCTACTACCCGACAACATAACACTGCCGCTCCTATGGCTCGGCTTGCTGATTAACACACACGACACATTCGCATCCTTAAATGATGCTGTGATTGGCGCTGCTGCTGGCTACCTTTGTCTGTGGTGGATCTTCTGGGTCTTCAAGCTACTCACAGGAAAGGAAGGAATGGGGCACGGGGACTTCAAACTCCTTGCTGCGCTGGGCGCCTGGGTGGGATGGCAACAGTTATTACTCATTGTGTTGCTCTCTTCTTTGGTGGGTGCCGTCGTGGGCATTGCCATGATCGCCTTTCTCGGTCGCGACAAACAAATTCCTATTCCCTTCGGTCCCTATTTGGCCGCCGCCGGCTGGATCACCCTTGTCTGGGGTGACATGATCACCGGCCACTACCTATCCCTGTTTGGTTAAACACTCGCTTATGTATGTGATTGGCCTCACGGGGGGCATTGGCAGCGGCAAGAGCGTTGTTGCACAATATTTCAAACGACTTGGTGCTGAAGTCATTGATGCTGACATTGCCGCTCGCAAGGTTGTTGAAAAAGGGTCTCCCGCGCTCACCAAAATTGTTGAGCACTTTGGTGTAGAAACCCTAAACAGTGACAGCACACTCAACCGAGCCTTTCTTCGCACACAGATCTTTAATAGTCCACAGGAACGGCTCTGGCTAGAAGCACTTCTGCACCCACTGATTCAGACATGGATTCAACACGCTCTATCCATCGCCGTGGGGCCATACACCATCCTCGAAACACCGTTACTCCTGGAGACCGAACAGCACCTTTTAGCTGATCGAATTCTGGTGGTTGATACACCAGAGGCGTTACAAATAAGGAGAGCTTCTAATCGAGATAACAACATTGAAGAACAAATACGTGCCATTATGAAAACACAGCTACCACGCGAAGAACGCAGGGGTAAAGCAGATGACATACTCGACAACAGCGGCTCTCTTGACCATATTGAGCGACAAGTAACAGAGCTTCACCACAAATACCTGACGTTAGCGGCACAAAAAAAAGGGGCGGGCACGTAATTCACCCACAAAGCCGTCCTTATGTACACTTCCAGTCATGCAGCACGCATGAGTAACGTGACTAACTTTCAAGACCAGCAACATACAGTAGATAAAAAATGGATACTCAGAAAACAGCCACAATAGTTAACTGCCCTACCTGTAAAAAGTCTGTCGCCTGGGGGGAACAATCTCCTTTCAGGCCGTTTTGCTCCAAGCGATGTCAAGAAGTGGATTTTGGTGATTGGGCATCAGAAAACTTCAGTATCCCCGGTGCCCCAGCGATACTAGACGCATTGGATGATGAAGACATAATTCAGCATTAACCAAACACTCAATATACGCTTCTACATCGAGGACTTATTACAAACTATCAGATGTTTGGTGACACGCTTAAAGATTAGACTGAGACTTAAGCATATCGATAATAGGCTGATTAGCTTCTGGAAATTGATATTCTTCCAGCTGATCAACGGCCACCCAAGCAATTGCTTGCCCCTCATTCCCTCTCGGATCACCAGAAAATTTAGTGACCTTCCATACGTCGAGCAGAACAGTCTTTTCCGTATATACATGATGAATATTGAGTAGTGGTTCGGCCCCTATCACACTAATAGCCAACTCTTCCTCCAGCTCACGGGCCAGAGCAACTCGGACAATCTCCCCCTCTTCCACTTTACCGCCAGGAAATTCCCAGAGGCCACCCTTATGCACATGGTCAGGTCGCCGGGCTATCAGAATTTTACCATTCTCTCCAACAATGACTGCCGCAGCCACATGAAGGGGTGCCATCAGGTCCGGTATTCCGCATTAATTTTTACATAGTCGTAAGACAAATCTGTGGTCCAAATTGTCTCGCTAACATTACCGCGGTTAAGGAGGATTCGAATACATATTTCGTCCTGATCCATCACCGCCTGACCCTGCGCCTCGGTATAACTACCAGCCCTGCCACCTTGCTCTGCGATCAGCACGTCGCCCAGATAGACTTGAACAGCGTCTACATCCAAATCAGGCACATCCGCACGACCAATTGCAGCAAGGATTCTCCCCCAATTAGGATCCGAAGCGAACAATGCTGTTTTAACCAGCGGAGACTCTGCCACGGTATATGCCACACTCAAGCATTCTGAGCTATCAGCACCACCCGTTACATGCACAGTCACAAATTTAGTCGCACCCTCACCATCCTGAACAATCTGTTGCGCCAGAGATATGAAAATATCTAGAAGTGCCGACTTAAAGCTTGCCTGTTCCTCCGCAGGCAACTCATCGATGTTAACCCCAGAAGCACCCGTAGCCACTAACATTGCACAGTCATTGGTAGACGTATCACCGTCTATAGTGATCCGGTTAAACGATGCATTCACAGCATCATTCACCAACACCTGTAACATGGCCTGCTCCAACCCGACATCGGTGGCCACGTAAGCCAGCATCGTTGCCATATTAGGCTTAATCATTCCTGAGCCTTTGGAAACCCCTGTAATGGTGACAGTTTTACCCGCCAGACTGAGCTGCACACTGGCGCCTTTTGGCCGGGTATCTGTCGTGAGAATACCGTGCGCTGCATCTTGCCAACCAGATTCAGATAACGCAGAAAATGCCATAGGTAATGCTGCAATAATTCTCTCTACGGGTAATGGTTCGCCAATAACCCCTGTAGAAAAAGGCAAGACGGCCTCCCCTGCTATCCCAGCAACTTGCCCCATGGCCTGACAGACTGCTCTCGCATTTTCTCGACCAGATTCACCCGTGCCAGCATTGGCATTTCCTGTATTGGTCACCAAATAACGGGGAGACGTATTGCCGATATGAGCTTTAGTCAGCTGAACTGGTGCCGCACAAAAAGCATTTTTTGTGAAAACACCGGCAATGGCACCACCTTCGGTAATTTCCATCACCACCAGATCCTTCCGACCTGGAGTCTTGATTCCCGCACTAGCCGTACCTAGTTTAAAACCAGGTACTGGATACATTTTGGGGAAACTGTCTTTACCAACAGCCATGACGATATCTCTGCCTCTATTGTCGAAGGCCTTTTATGTGCCTTCGCTCAAACAACCTTGCTCTAGAAAAGGCGGCCTTAAGAAAGGCGGCCATGACACTGCTTATATTTCTTCTCGCTGCCACAGGGGCAGGGGTCATTTCTTCCCACCTTCTTACCACCCCTGACGAAAGGCTGATCAGCTTGTGGGACAGGCTTCCCTCCGCCATTATCAATAGCCGACACCTCATCGTGCTGCATTTGTAACTGCTGTTGTTGTTGAGCCTCTCGCTGCTGACGCTCAAGCTCTTCAGCTTCCTCTCGACTACGCACCTGAACCCGACTGAGAAAGCGAATAGTCTCAAGCTTGATATTTTCCAACATCTGCTGGAATAACTCGAAGGACTCACGCTTATACTCTTGCCGGGGGTTTTTCTGCGCATAGGCGCGCAACCCGATACCTTGACGCAAGTGATCCATATTTGAGAGGTGTTCTTTCCAAAGAGTGTCGACCACCTGCAACATCACCTGCCGTTCTATGATGCGCATATCTGAGCCAATATCTTCAGATTTTTTCTCATAAGCCTCATTCATACTCTGCTGAATCCGAGCTTTCAGCCCATCCTCATTTAAACGCTCATCTGTGTCTAGCCATTCTTGTAGCGGTAATGTCAAGCCAAACTCTGCTACCAGATACGCCTCTAAACCAGCAATATCCCACTGCTCAGCCAAACTCTGTGGTGGAATGTGATGACTAATAGACGTGTTAACCACGTCATCTCTTACATTAGTAATCACATCACCAATATCGTCCGCAGACAGTAAATCATTTCGCTGCTGATAGACGACTTGCCGCTGGTCATTGGCTACATCATCATATTCCAGCAAGCTTTTACGCATGTCAAAGTTGCGTCCTTCCACCTTGCGCTGAGCTTTCTCGATGGCATTTGTCACCATCCGGTGCTCAATCGCTTCGCCATTCTCCATCCCCAGCGCGCGCATCATCTTCTTCACCCGGTCCGAAGCAAACAACCGCATCAAAGGGTCTTCCAATGACAGATAAAAGCGAGAAACTCCCGGATCACCCTGTCGACCAGCACGACCACGCAACTGATTATCAATGCGGCGTGATTCATGCCTCTCAGTACACAGAATATGTAGACCGCCTGACGAAATCACCTGATCATGGCGCTTTTGCCACTCATCCTTAACCAGTTGTATCTTGGCTTCAGATGGGTTCTCCATAGAGGCCACTTCAACCTCCCAATTACCACCCAACACAATATCGGTACCACGACCCGCCATATTTGTAGCAATGGTTACCGTACCTGGCCGGCCAGCCTGAGCAATAATTTGTGCTTCTTTTTCGTGAAACTTGGCATTCAGTACTTGGTGTGGAATTTTGGCGGCATCTAATCGTGCAGACATGATTTCAGAAGACTCAATGGTCGCTGTACCCACTAGAACGGGTGCCTGTTCCTCAATAGAGGATTTGATATCTTCCACTACCGCATCAAACTTTTCGTCTGTTGTTAGGTAAATCAAATCATTCAGATCATTTCTGGCCACTGGCATGTTGGTTGGAATGACGACCACCGGTAAGCCATAGATTTGATGAAACTCATAAGCCTCTGTATCAGCGGTGCCGGTCATACCTGCCAACTTCTGATATTGGCGGAAGTAGTTCTGGAACGTAGTCGATGCCAGTGTCTGACTCTCACTCTGAATATGGACGCCTTCCTTCGCTTCGATAGCCTGATGCAAACCTTCGGACAAACGACGACCTGACATGGTCCGGCCCGTATGCTCATCAATTAATACAATCTGTCCTTCCTGAACAATGTATTCCACATCTATGGTGAACAAATAATGTGCTTTTAACGCTGACTGTACATGATGCAGCAGCCCGAGATTCGTCGCGTTATAGAGGCTATCCCCTTCCTGAAGTAAGCCCTCACTTTCAAGCAAAGACTCTATTTTCTGATGCCCATCCTCAGTAAGCTCTACCTGACGTGTCTTTTCATCAATAATATAATCACCTGGACTTTCCTCACTATGAGGGTTCAAGGAGGGGATCAACTTATTCATACGCTGATATAGGGCCGAACTGTCTTCCGCGGCTCCTGAGATAACAAGTGGGGTCCGCGCCTCATCAATCAAGATGGAATCTACTTCGTCAACAATCGCGTAGGTTAGCCCTCGCTGAACCTTATCATCCAGACTCATCACCATATTGTCGCGGAGATAGTCAAAACCAAATTCATTATTGGTGCCATAGGTAATGTCAGCCTGATAGGCTCGGTGCTTTTCCTCCGCAGGCTGTTTGGACAGAATCACATCTGCTCGCATACCGAGAAACTCATACACAGGTGACATCCACAGGGCATCCCGGTTGGCCAAATATTCATTGACCGTCACAATATGAACACCTTCACCAGCAAGCGCATTGAGATAGGCTGCAAGGGTAGCCACTAGCGTTTTACCCTCACCTGTTCGCATCTCAGAAATTCGCCCTTCATGGAGGGTCATCCCGCCCACCAGCTGCATGTCAAAATGGCGTAGTCCCAGGCTGCGCTTGGCGGCCTCACGCACGGTGGCAAATGCTTCAGGCAGCAGCTGATCCAAGGTTTCACCCCCTTGGTGACGCTGCTTAAACTGATCTGTTTTTGACTTTAATTCTTCATCCGAAAGCGGGGCCAGATCTTCCTCCAGCCCATTGATCTGCTTAACTATTTTCCGCATCCGCTTAATTTCACGGTCATTTTTACTGCCAAACAATTTTGTTAACAAGTTCATGGGTCGATCCAAAAGATAGCTGACAAGGGGCTAGCCCCTACGAAAAGAGACAAGAGGTTATTACTTAGAGGTTATCGGATGGTACGTCGGATATAACTGGCAGGGTCAACGGCGCGACCATTTTTGTAGACTTCAAAATGTACGTGGGGCCCTGTGGAGCGACCACTACTACCCATCAGGCCAATGACCTCACCTTTTTTAACGGTGTCGCCTACGTTAACGAGGTTTTTCTTATTGTGAGCGTAACGAGTGATATGGCCTTCGCCGTGGTCTAATTCAAGCACTTGACCATAGCCGTTCTTATCACCAGACCATGTGACCACACCTGAAGCCACTGCCACAATATCGGATCCATCTTTCCCGGCAAAATCTACACCATTGTGCCAAGCTCTGTGTCCTTTAAATGGGTCAGTGCGATACCCAAAAACAGATGACATCCAACCTTTTTTAATTGGCCGACCAGTCACAGCGCTCTGCTGTTTTATCTTGCGGTCAACCATGAGGGACTCAAGAATTCCAAGCTGACTTTCTCTGCTTTCCAACTGGCTTTGCAGCTGGGCGTAGAGCTTTTCTAAATCACTATGCTGGTAAGTAGAGGTCCATTCCTGCTCTGGGCCACCCAATGATGGCTGCTGACTAAAATCGAATTCGCCGTCATCAAGACTAGCCATATCTGTCAGCCGCTCACCCAGTGCATCCAGCCGCACTAGTCTTGCCTGCATAGCTGCCAACTTGAGCGTTAAGGCTTCTACCGTCTGACGAGCAGCTTCTCGACCAGCCTCCAGTTCAGCTTGTTGCTGAGCTAACTCCTGCTTCATTATTTCTATAGAACCAAGCAGGTTAACCTTGTCACCACTAAACTGCATACCCAGATAAAGACCACTACAAACGGGAAGCCCCAACAAACACACAGACAGCAGCACTTTCGCCCAATTATTGAGCGTCAGAGACAGGGACTTGCCCTCGCGATTGCTAATAAAAATAATATTCACAGTTCTAGTTAGCTCTACAGTTTTCTTGTATCTCTATTTCCAAACCAGCATTATACGGTGAGTAACGGCTTCATATATGAGATAGGGGCCTCATCTTCATCATTTTCAAAGGTCACCACCTCCCAAGCATCTTTCTGGGAAATAAGCTCTCTCAACGACGCATTATTGAGCCCATGCCCCGACTTATGGCCCACAAACTCACCAATAAGACTATTACCCAATAGGTACAAATCACCTATTGCATCAAGAATTTTGTGTTTTACAAACTCATCTTCATAACGAAGACCATCCTCATTTAAAACCTGATATTCGTCAACCACAATAGCATTGTCCATACTGCCGCCACGAGCTAGACCTTGCGATCTCAGGTATTCAATTTCGTGCATAAAACCAAAGGTCCTGGCACGACTGACCTCCTTCACAAAAGAGGTGCTAGAAAAATCTACTTCGGCTTTCAGTGTGCGGTTATGAAACGCAGGGTGATCAAAATCAATGGAAAAGCTAACCTTAAAACCATCAAAGGGCTTAAAGGATGCCACCTTGTCACCGTCAGTTACCGTCACAGGACGCTTGATACGAATAAACTGTTTCGGTTCCTCTTGCTCCTTAATACCTGCCGACTGCAACAGGAACACAAAGGGACCCGCACTGCCGTCCATAATAGGCACTTCAGGTGCGGTTACGTCAATAATGGCGTTATCGATACCAAGGCCAGCCATGGCAGACAACAAGTGCTCCACCGTGGAAACACGTACATCGCCATTCATTAGGGTAGTAGACAGGGTCGTTTCGCCTACATTTTCTGCCTTGGCCAATATTTCAACCACAGGATCCAAATCGGTACGACGGAAGATAATACCCGTGTTTACCGGTGCAGGGTGCAGGGTTAGGTACACCTTTTCACCCGTGTGAAGCCCGACGCCCGTGGCGCGAATTACATTATTCAGTGTACGCTGTCTAATCACTATTCACCGTCATCCAATACTGAGCAAAATCTGTCGCCCTGAATCATCTTAAAAAGCAGGGGCGCAATACTAGCAGAACTGCGCCCACAGCTCCAAATCAACAACCGCCTGCCACGCTAATCAATCACGTGGCTTGAGGGGTAAATATTGGCGGCCTTGTACACTTTGCATTAGTCCGCCTGACGACGTAAAAAGGCTGGAATATCCAGATAATCCATATCTGGATCAGTCCTAGCATCCAATTTACGCGCTACAGCCTCGCTTCCTGAAGGACCCCGACGAATAACAGTGGGCTTTTCAAGTGCATCGTAGTCTGTTTCGCCGCTACTCTTACGAAGGCTAGTGGTCACAGCAACAGGGGTATTATCAATTACTTTCGTTGGCTGTTTCCGCTCAACAATCTGACCTAACCCAGTGGCTACAACAGTAACCCGCAGCTTATCGCCCATCTCTGGGTCGATCACAGTGCCAACAACAACTGTTGCGTTGTCAGATGCAAAAGCCTCTATCGTATCGCCTACATCAGAGAACTCACCCAGGGACAGATCTGGCCCCGCAGTGATATTCACCAAAATACCACGTGCACCCTGTAAGTTGATATCTTCCAATAACGGACTGTGAATGGCCATTTCTGCCGCTTCGCGGGCGCGCTCTTCACCGACAGACTCACCAGTACCCATCATTGCCTGGCCCATCTCAGACATCACCGTACGCACATCCGCGAAATCCACATTGATCATTCCTGGACGAATGATCAAATCAGCAATTCCTTGAACCGCACCCAGCAACACATCATTGGCAGCCTTAAATGCTTCCAACAAGCTGGTCGTCTTACCCAGCACTTGCAGCAATTTCTCATTGGGCACTGTAATCAGTGAGTCTACCTTATCCTTAAGGTCTTTCAGCCCCTCCTCGGCAACAGCCATACGCTTACGACCTTCAAAGATGAAGGGGCGCGTCACAACAGCTACCGTCAGAATACCCAGTTCCTTAGCCACATCTGCCACGATAGGGGCCGCACCAGTACCAGTGCCTCCACCCATGCCCGCAGTGATAAAGACCATGTCGGCACCCTGTAAGACATCCGCAATACGATCACGATCCTCCATTGCTGCCTGTCGCCCAACTTCAGGGTTGGCACCTGCACCCAATCCTTTAGTCAGTCCATTGCCCAGCTGAAGAATTGTGGCGTCACCCATATCCTTAAGTGCCTGAGAATCAGTATTGGCACAGATAAACTCCACGCCATCTACCGAACTATCCATCATATGCCGCAGAGCATTACCACCGCCGCCACCGACACCGATGACTTTGATTTCTGCGCTATCCGGTACGCTATCTATAATTTGAAACATCACGACTACCCCTCGTTTTGCCTTTCTAAGTTAAAAACAAAAAATTTATAAATTACCCTGAAACCAGCCTTTCACCCGACTTATAAAGCCACCGCCACCACCGCTTTCCCGACGCTTGGCTGGACGTACACCTTCTTGCTGTTGCTGCATCCCATACAGCAACAAACCAACCCCGGTTGAATAAATCGGATTGTCGACAATGTCTGTCAGGCCTTTAATATTCTGTGGAGAACCAAGTCGTACCGGCATATGGAATATTTCTTCTGCCAACTCAACCACGCCTTCCATCTTGGCAGTACCGCCTGTCAGTACCATCCCGGCTGCCACTAAATCTTCAAACCCGCTGCGCCGCAGCTCTGCCTGAACCAAGGTGAACAATTCGTCATAACGCGGCTCAGTTACTTCCGCCAATGCCTGACGCGATAAATCACGAGGAGGGCGATCACCGACACTGGGAACTTTGATGGTCTCATCAGGCCCCGCCAATTTAGCCAGAGCACAGGCGTACTTGATTTTCAGATCTTCCGCATGAGCGGTTGGGGTGCGCAGCGCATGCGCAATATCATTAGTGACCTGATCACCCGCAATGGGGATCACCCCGGTATGGCGAATTGCGCCATCAGTAAAGATGGCGATATCTGTTGTCCCGCCTCCGATATCTACCAGGCACACACCCAGCTGCTTTTCATCTTCAGTAAGCACGGCATAGCTGGATGCCAGTTGCTCCAAAATAATGTCGTCTACTTCAAGCCCACATCGGCGAATACATTTTTTGATATTTTGAGCTGCATTTGCCGCACAGGTCACTAGATGTACTTTCGATTCCAACCGCACGCCCGACATTCCCAACGGTTCACGCACACCTTCCTGGTTATCAATAATGAATTCCTGTGGTAACACATGGAGTATTTCCTGATCGGCAGGGATCGCCACAGCGCGCGCCGCATCAATCACCCGTTCAATATCTAGGGGCAATACTTCGCGATCTCGAATCGCGACTATTCCGTGAGAATTTAGGCTCCGAATATGGCTACCTGCAATCCCTACAAAAACAGAATGAATATGGCAACCTGCCATCAGCTCAGCCTCTTCAATGGCCCTCTGAATGGAATGCACCGTAGACTCGATATTAACCACTACCCCCTTCTTTAAACCTGAAGAGGGGTGCAGCCCTGTTCCCACAATTTCTAGAGAGCCGTCGGGGCCTGCTTGCCCAACAATGGTCACCACCTTGGAAGTACCGATATCCAGACCAACAATCAATTGCTCTTCATTAGAGTTCGCCATTTTTCGACCTCATGCTTGGCCCGGAAGACCCGGTGCCACTATTAATACTGATATCTCTTTCGGTTGTACGGCTGAAACTTTTTCTGCCCACTGCACAGCAACACCGTTGTCATAACGGATATCCACTCGGGCAATTCGCTCAACCTGCGTTTTTAACGCCAGCTCCCAAACCACCAAGAACCTACGCATTTTTTCCATCACTTGACCACGACCAACGACCAATTCAAGGCCATTTTCAAGACTCAGCCACCAAGCTCCACGCACATCCCGCTTCAGTGCAACAATCTTCAAATTCGATGGCTGCAACAACTGGGCTACTTCCCGGTAGGCTTTCATTAATGATCGCTCGGTGTGTACTTCACCCTGCAAAAGAGGTAAATGCATTAGATCGCTGTTATCTCCAATCTCCAGCATTTCGCCTCGACTATTTAGAAAACCATGCCCACCCCATCGCGCAATAGCCACCTCCTCAACGACATTGATCACTAGCCCTCCGGGCCACTGGCGACTAACAGCAACTTGTTCAATCCAAGGATCCAGCTCCAGCTGGTGACGTATTTTTGCCAAGTTCAAGCTGAGAATGCCCCCATTGATCAGCGGCTCCACCATCGCTTGAACATCCCTCTGATCCACATGGGTAAACTCCCCTTTTACCCCAATCACTCCAATTGGCACATCAAGCTTCTGAAACAATCGATCGCCACCCCACAGCAACCCAGCCACAACACTGACCAACGCCAACAAGGACAGACTGCGAGTCAACCAGCGTAGCCGCTCACGCAACGGCAAGCGTTCATCCTGCCGTCTTGCACCCTTACCCTGAAGACTGTTTGCCACCATGACTTAACTCTCAATACCTATTCACAAAAACCAAACCGTTAAAACTTAACGCTCAAAAACTAGCTACTAGCTAGAAAGAAGTATCCAAAATCCTCAACACCAAATCATCAAAACTATAACCAGCCTCAGCTGCAGCCATCGGCACTAAACTGTGATCAGTCATTCCAGGGATCGTGTTCACCTCAAGTAAGAAAAAATCACCGGCTTCATTGGCCATCACATCTACCCGACCCCAGCCGCTACAGCTCAAGCTATTAAACGCAGTACGTGCCAACTGCCTTAGCTCTGCTTCCGCCTCAGCATCCAAACCACAAGGACATAAGTAGCGAGTATCATCAGCAAGGTACTTAGCGTCGTAGTCATAAAAAGTGTGATCGGTTTCCAACTTAATAGATGGCAGCATTTCGTCACCAAGAACGGCCACGGTGTATTCAGCCCCAGCAATCCATTGTTCCGCGATAACGCTACTATCCAGCTTTACTGCGGCTTGCCATGCGCCTCTCAATGCATCTTTGCTGTCAGCACGAGTCATCCCAAGACTGGACCCTTCATGTGATGGCTTAACCATCACAACACCGCCCAGTGCATCCAGAGTTTCCTGCCAATCAGTCTCTTTATTCAATACGGCAAACTTTGGTGTGGGTAAACCCACCCCCTTCCAGAACTGCTTACTGTGTAATTTATCCATTGCCAACGCCGAGGCGAACACACCACTCCCGGTGTAGGGCAGACCCAGAAACTGCAATGCACCCTGAAGACTCCCATCTTCTCCACCAGGGCCATGCAACATAATCAGCGCTCGGTCTAAGCGGTGTGCTGGCAACTGCTGTAATAAATCAGCACCCACATCAATAGGCACCACCTCAACACCACAACGATGCAAAGCCTTTATCACAGCCTGTCCCGAAAGCAGCGAAATATCGCGCTCAGCTGAAGTGCCGCCATAAAGCACACCCACCCGGCCATATTTCTGTTTCATTGCATCATTAACTGCCATCATCAAATGTCTCTATACCAACTTTCTTTCGGCTAAACTTTTCACCAGCTTGCCAACACTGCCCGCACCCTGAGTGATCACTATATCGCCCCCCTGGACGACATCTTTTAGAACATCTCCCACCTCGTCGATACCTGGAATATAGATAGGGTCCACTAACCCCCGCTGACGGATACTGCGGCACAATGCGCGACTATCCGCACCGGGAATCTCCTCTTCACCCGCTGAATACACCGCCAACAGCAGCACCACATCACAACTGGAAAGAACCTGTACAAAATCCTCATAAAGGTCCCGAGTTCGGGTATAGCGGTGAGGCTGAAACACCATCACCAACCGCTTGTCCGGCCAACCCTCACGCACGGCTTTAATGGTTGCAGCAACTTCTCTGGGGTGGTGACCATAATCATCTACCAACATGGCCACTCCACCGAGGACGGGGTACTCCCCATAAATCTCAAAACGGCGCCCAACGCCTTGAAAGTCTGCTAACCCCGACTGGATGGCTTTATCCGACACCCCTTCATCAGTGGCCACAGCAATAGCAGCAACAGCATTTAATACGTTGTGTACTCCAGGAATATTCATCTCTATAGCCAACGGCTTTTGCTGATCGGGGCGATAGACGACAAAACGGCTTTGGCGCTGCTTCATCGCTACCTCATCAATACGGAAATCAGCGTCCTCAGCAAAGCCATAGGTCAACACCGGGCGAGAGACATCAGGCAAAATCTCACGAACCACCGGATCATCAATACAAAGCACTGCTAGCCCGTAAAATGGCAAGTTATGAAGAAACTCAACAAAGGTTTTCTTCAATCGATTGAAATCAAAATCATAGGTTTCCATATGGTCGGCATCGATATTGGTCACCACCGCTACCATAGGTTGCAAATGAAGGAAGGAAGCGTCGCTTTCATCAGCCTCCGCCACCAGATAACGGCTTTCGCCCAACTGGGCATTGGTGCCAGCGCTCTTGACCAACCCACCAATCACAAAGGTGGGCTCTTTACCTTCAGCCGCTAATATTGATGCCAACAAACTGGTTGTGGTGGTTTTTCCATGAGTACCTGCCACTGCAATGCCATGGCGGTAACGCATCAACTCAGCCAACATTTCGGCTCGACGCACCACCGGGATGCGTTGCTCCCGCGCGGCGATAATTTCTGGGTTATCCATAGTTACGGCTGAGGATTTCACCACCACATGGACATCGTTAACATTCGCCTCAGCATGGCCAAACTGAATCGTTGCACCAAGCTGCTTCAAACGCCGGGTATTGTTGTTTTCACCCAAATCAGAACCAGAAATCTCATAGCCTTGATTGAGTAGCACCTCAGCAATTCCACACATGCCACTGCCACCGATACCAACGAAGTGGATGCGGCGAATACGGCGCATTTCAGGTACTTGGTAAATACCTTCACTGCTCACGACACACCTCCATGCAAACGTCGGCAACAGCTTCGGCAACATTGGTTTTTGCCAGCTGCCGAGCACTCACTGCCATCGCACGCAATTTCCCTCTGTCTCCCAGCCACGACTGCAACAGTGTCCCCAGTTTTTCAGCCGTAATATCTACCTGCTGAATTAACTCTGCAGCACCTTGTTTCACCAGCCACTCACCATTTCGAGTTTGATGGTCATCAATCGCGTGCGGGTAAGGAATTAGTAGGGCGCCCACACCAGCAGCGGCCACCTCAGAAACAGTGAGCGCTCCGGCACGACAAACCACCAAATCAGCCCAGCTGTAGGCCTCGGCCATATCAGCAATAAAGGGTTCTATTTGAGCTTTTACGGCTGCCGCCTGATAAGCCTCCTCGGTGACGGCCACATGCGCTTTGCCACACTGGTGCCGCACATCCAGCTGAAGACCTTCCGGTAACAGTGCTAAAGCTTCCGGCATCTGCTGATTGATGGCTAAAGCACCCAAGCTCCCACCCAGCACTAGCAGCCGCAGAGGACGATCACCTTGAGCTATTCGTTGCTCAGGCTCCGCTATATTCTCAATTTCTTTACGGACGGGGTTACCCGTCCACTCACCTTTAGGCAGTGCACCAGGGAAGGCCTCCAGGACTCTATTTGCTATTTTTGCCAATAGCTTATTGGTTGTTCCTGCCACGGCATTCTGTTCGTGAATAACTAATGGCAGCCCCAATATTTTTGCTGCCAAACCACCAGGGCCCGAAGCAAAGCCACCCAGGCCCAACACAGCATCTGGGCGCTCACGACGAATAAGACCAATGGCCTGCCACAGGGCTCTAGTTAATAGAATCGGTGCTTTTAATAACTTAACCACGCCTTTGCCACGCAAACCTTCCACATCGATGTAGTTGATAGGAAACTGATTAGCCGGCACCAGCTCTGCCTCAATACCGCGACGGGTACCGAGCCAACTCACAGTAATACCACGCGCACGAAGCTCTTGTGCCACCGCCAATGCGGGGAACACATGACCTCCAGTACCACCTGCCATGACCATCACCTTATTACATCTCCGCTCTGTCACGTCTCACCTGTTTCGCTACCGCCGGGGCATTGTCCATCTCCCGACTAATTCGCAACACTAAC
>JAGPWA010000107.1 GCA_018066715.1 Porticoccus sp.
ATCCCTCCCTCACCGCCATAAACAAAAAAGCCCGGCTGAAGCCGGGCTTTTTTGTTTATGGCGTTATATAGAGGATTGGTAAAAAAGCTTGCCAATACAACCCCTGCCGATCTTTTAGTACAGTTGAGCCATTTATGCTGCGTAACGCCTCATCCAAAGAATAGCTGTTTTACGCGCTCTTTTGGCAGCAAGGTCAATAGCATAGTGTAGGTCTTCTTCCGTATTTTGAACCTCGACACTTGTTTTTATGCCCTCGATTTCTATGGTTATCAAACAGTTGTGGTGTGTGTCATCAACCTCAGTTAAGCGTACGAGTACATTGTTAACTCGATCATATGCACCGCTATCATCAAGTCCCAACTGTAACTTAACGTAGTCTTCAAGTTCATTGGTCAGTGTTAGGTTTTCTGCTTGAATCTCGATTTGCATCGTTGTCTCCATGTTTAAGTTTAATTATTTTTTAATGGTCGTAAGGCTAAGTCGATTTAAAGATAAGGAAAAGTCGAATATAATTTAAATACACTTCGTATTAATCGAACTATATGGCGAGTTACTATGATTAACTACAAACATCTCCATTATTTTTGGGTGGTGGCAAAGTCGGGTGGTATTACTCGTGCTAGTGAACGCCTACATCTGACACCTCAGACTATCAGTGGCCAGTTAAGCTTGCTGGAAGAGCATTTGGGCGAAGCATTATTCTCTCGCGTGGGACGAAACCGAGAGCTGACGGAAACGGGCAAGCTTGTCTTGAGTTATGCCGAGGAGATTTTTTCGTTGGGAAATGAACTGAAAGAAGTACTGCGTCAACTCCCGGATGAGGGGCCGTTGATTTTTAATGTGGGGATAACGGATGTGGTGCCCAAGTCTATTGCGTATCGTTTGTTAGCCCCAGCACTGGAGTTACTCGACCCCATTCGTCTTGTTTGCAAGGAAGGCACAATCAATTCTCTGTGGGAGGATTTAGCCGCACATCGCATCGATTTGGTGATAGCGGATGGCCCAATTCCACCTGAGGTGAGCATGGCTGGTTTTAGCCGTCAACTTGGTGATTGTGGCATTACCTTTTTCGCAGCCCCAGAGTTGGCGAGTCAGCTCGGGCCTAATTTCCCCTATGACCTCAGTGGCATGCCGTTTTTACTGCCGGGTGAAATGACATTGGTGCGTGGTGACTTGATGCGGTGGTTTGGTCGTCTACATATACATCCAAGGATTGTTGGTGAATTTGATGATAGCGCTCTAATGAAGGCCTTTGGTCAGGCCGGAGCCGGTGTTTTTATTGCTCCTACGGCCATTGCTGATGAAGTAGAAAAGCATTATGGCGTCGAGGTCGTTGGACAAACTAATGATGTGCGAGAAAAGTTTTACGCCATTTCGGTAGAACGAAAAACCGCACATCCGGCGGTAGCACTAATTACCGAGACAGCACGAGAGTGGCTGTTTACAAACACACCTGATTTCATGTCCTGCCTTGAGTCTTTAGAAGGAGCTGTAAACGGCAAGGGATAAGCAAGGCAGAGTATCTAGGGTTTTAGGGCAATACCTATTCCGCTGGTATCAGGCCCCTTTGGTTAAGGTTGGGGCTTGTTTGGGGCCATACATTATTTTGTCAATATTGGAATGGTGAAAGCTAAGTTTATCTTGGTCAGCTCGATGATTGTTATAGTGGTTAGTCACATCATTGCGGTGTTCTTGTCACATGTGATGGTACAGCGGGTGTTTGAGAACCAAAGACAAATCGTGATTAGCCAAATTCCCATGCCGGTATTGATGGTTGGGTGCACAATGCTTAGTTCGTGGGTATTGGCTCAGCCTATAGTGGAATGATATAGGGTTTAATTCGTTATTTTTGTGGGGTATGCCAATGAAGAGGGCAATAGAAAAGTTCCACCTTGATCGTTTTCAGGAATGGGTGGCTGACCTTGAGTGTGGCCATGTGGTGACGATGCGACATAACCCTCCCTACCAAGAATGCAAATGGATAGGTACTGCTAAGGGTAGGCAGGCGCATATTGGTGATGTTCAGGAATGTGTGAACTGTGATATGCCCGTATTACCTGAAAGCCTAAACCTTTTAGAGGTATCACCGGTGTACAAAAAGGGCAGTATTCCTGAAGAATTCTATTTGGGTTACAAAACGGATTTAGGTCGGTGGGCAAAAATTGTAGTAAAAAAGGGATTGCTTCAGTTTGTGATTCACTCTGAACCGGCTCAAGGATTCGTTCTTGATGAGCGTTTATTTGGGGTTCTGGCACCAGGAGTTTGCCACGATATTAAGCCTGCAATGGGCGATGTGGAGTTTTACTTAGAGTATTACCAGTAGGGCTATTAACAGTACGCCAAGTAATATGAGTCGTCGTATTGTTAGAGCGGCGCGTTACTCCTAGTCACTTCACCCCTAGGCATTTAATGGCGTCTGAAAGGCTTTTCTGTAGGAGCTTTTTGGGTGCTTATCTCAAATTAATCTCTCCCTGAAAGTCTCCCAGAGTATAGCGAAATGAAACAGGTGACTGACTTTCGGTCAGTTTTAACACCTAAGAATAACCGGTTTAAAATGTTTCATAATCTATTAAATTCAATAAGTTACCTTATATTTACGTCTATTTTTTTGTTGATGGCATAGAGTTTGCTTGGTTAAAAGACGCTCATTGAATCGTTCATATTTTATGAATGGTCATGGAGCATGTTAATAACCCTAATGCATCTAGCAAGCTAAGAATTAAGGTAACTCGATATGGGAATGCTAATTAATATCGATAATGGCGGTACTCTCACAGACATTTGTGTGATTAACGGTAACGATTTTTATAAAACTAAAACGTTAACGACGCCTTATGATTTAAGTAAATGTTTTTTTGATGGTCTGAAGTCCGTCTCTAAAGTGGTTTATGGTGAAGAGGATGTGGCCAGACTATTGGCTGAAGTAGAACACATTCGTTATTCTACTACTCAAGGCACCAATGCAATTGTTGAACGTAAAGGCCCAAAATTGGGGCTGGTTATCAATAAAGGTAATGCCGGTTTAGTTGAGCGTGTGCGTGCTCAAGATCCAGAGCTCTACGATTTCTTTGTTGGAGACAGGGTCGAAGAAATTGACCTTGGTCACCTGAGCGACGCTGGTAAGGCTGCAGATAGTGCAACAGCGATTACTCGACTCACTTCAAGCGGTGCTAACCGTCTCGTGGTTTGTTTTGATATTGATAACGCGAGTGAGCATGAATCACAATTTAAACAAGTAGCGTTTGATAATTATCCTCGCCACTTGTTAGGTGCTGTACCCATGCTGTTTGCCAGTGAATTGGCGGATGACGTGTCTGGAGACCGCCGTGCCTGGACTGCATTGATTAATTCCTTCTTGCATCCAGCGATGGAAAGCTTCCTTTACAACGCAGAAAACCGTCTGCGTGAATATCGTACCAAGAACCCACTATTAATTTTCCGCAACGATGGTGACGCCTCTCGTGTGGCAAAAACCATTGCATTGAAAACGTACAGCTCTGGTCCTCGTGGCGGTATGGAAGGCGTAAAAGTCTTCAGTAAACAATACAACCTATCAAATGTTCTTTCCATGGATGTTGGTGGTACTACAACTGATATCGGCCACGTAGTTGGAAATGAAGTGAATGAAGATCGTAGGGGTATGGTTGAAAATGTGCCAATTACCTTTGCTCTTTGTGAGATTGATAGCCCCGGTGTTGGTGGAAGCTCAATTCTTTCAATTCAAGATAAAGCTATCCAAGTTGGCCCAGAGAGTGTGGGTGCTGTTCCTGGGCCTGCCAGTTTTGGCCGCGGTGGTAAGAATTCCACTATTACCGATGTAAACCTGCTGATGGGTCTGCTTGATCCTTCTACCTTTTTTGGTGGTGGTCTGGCATTGGACATTGACCGAGCTCGTGCTGCGATTGCTGAGAATATTGCTGAGCCTTTGGGTGTGTCTGTTGATGAGGCTTTGCTGCAATTACGCGATGCGTATGAGCAGAAAGTGGCCAATGAATTAAGCAAGTTTTGTGACATTACGGAAGATACCGTATTGCTTGCCTTCGGTGGTGCGGGCCCCATGAATGCCTGCGGTGCCGCAGATAAATGTGGCATCAAAACAGTCTATGTTCCAAAAACTGCTGCTGTTTTCAGTGCCTATGGTATTGGTTCTTGTGATATTGGGCAGAGCTACCAAGTAGTGCTTTCCGATCAGAAGCAAGAGACTTTGTCGAAAGCGTATGAGGGGCTGCTAGAGCGTGCTGAGCGAGATATGTTTGCTGAAGGCTATGCTAAAGGTGAATATGAAATTACTGCCCAGTTAGTGGGTGAAAAAGATGGCTCAGAAACTGTCCATGTACTGAATGGCAATGTTGCTGTTCCTCAGGGGCTTGCGAAGGCCGATGCAGTGACGCTAGAAGTTTCGGCTCGCAAAACATTGAGAGTTGAAAGGGATAGTCATGCTGAAGTGAAAAAGGCGAATGCTGCCAAGTCTTCAAAAAATCGTTCGATCTTTGGTGATAACAAAGAATGGTCAGATGTGCCTGTTTATGACGTGAATTTTATGAAGCCTGGTGACTTTGGTGCAGGCCCAGCTGTTATTGAAGAAGAGTACTTTACCTGTTTGGTAAGAGATGGATGGGAGTTTGTTGTAACTGAATTGGGCGATATTTGTTTGAGCCATATTGGTTCTGGTAAGGGGGCTGTGTAATGAAAGTTTTGATGACTGAATATCTCCGCATTGATCTGGAAACAGAAAATTGGGAGTGTCGCGTCTGTGAACATGTGGTCGGTTCGGCCCGTGGTAACTACAAAGAGGGATTGCTGGTTTATAAGCGTAATCCCGAGGATATACATCCTTCGGTAATCGATCCTGATAAATACAAGTTTACCTTCTGTCCTGATAAGGATTGGGTGAGTATTTATGAATTCTATTGCCCATCTTGTGGTACCCAGATGGAAGTTGAATACACCTTCCCTGGGCACATGCCGCTCTACGATATGGAAGTGGATGTGGATGCCCTGAAAGAGCAGTGGAGTCACCGCGAAGAGATACTGGAGCCCGTTAAAGGCCCGAATATTTTGGTGGATAGAACTCACGGTCACAATCATTGATAACTATTGCCATTGGCACTCATTGTTTTTACGTACATACATATTTTGAAAATAAGTGCTGCGTAAATAGACACTGAGTAAATGGATGGCTTGTTCAACAAGTGAATAAGTAAATAGTTATAGAGTTTTAGGAAATAAAATTATGAAACGTATATCAGTAGATATCGGTGGTACTTTCACAGACTGTTTTGTGGTCTGGAATGGTAAGTACATTGAAACTAAAGCATTGACGACTCATCACAACCTTGCTTTGGGCTTCAATGAAGCTGTTGAAAAAGCGTATACCGAATTGGACATCTCCATGGAGGAGATCCTGGCGGGTGTTGATTCCGTTCGTTATGCAACTACATTGGGTACTAACGCTCTGATCGAGCACAATGGCCCGCGTATCGGTATGTTGGTTACCGCTGGTTTTGAGGCCATGGTGCCCTTGAGCCGAGCGCGTGGATATGGTGAAGGTCTGGATGATCTGGGTAAGCAAAACTTACCTGATGCACAGCGCCCAAGACCATTGGTCATGCCACACATGATCGAAGGCGTGCGTGAACGTCTTGGTTTCGAAGGTGAGTTGGTCATGCCTTTAGACGAAGCAGATGTTCGCAACAAGATCAGAACACTGGTTGATAAGGGTGCGCAGGTTATTGTTGTGTGTTTGGTTAACTCTGTTGTTAACCCTGTCCACGAAAAACAAGTTGAGAGAATTCTCCTAGAAGAGTATCCAACCCATTTGTTGGGTTCTATCCCTGTTATTTTGTCTCACCGTGTAGCGGGCCGTAAGGGTGAGTATGTGCGTGCGACGTCAGCGATTATTGATGGTTACCTGCACTCCACTATGTATCACGCGATGAGCCAGCTTGAGCAAAACCTTCGTGCACATGGCTATACCAAACCCATGTTGGTTATCCATAATTCTGGTGGTATGGCTCAGTTGAACTCAACTGATGCGCTACAAACTATTCACTCTGGTCCTGTTTCAGGTATCAGTGCCGCAGAGCATTTGGCTAAAGAAGCGGATCTCGGTAGTGTGATTGCGACGGATATGGGCGGTACTAGTTACGACATCGGTATCGTGGTTGAAGGCGGTATTAAGCACTATGACTTTAACCCGGTTATCGACCGCTGGTTGGTGTCCGTGCCTATGGTTCACTTGGTGACCTTGGGTGCTGGTGGTGGTTCTATTGCGTCCTTTGACCGCATGTACAATGCTGTAGCAGTTGGGCCAAAGAGTGCTGGTTCTGATCCTGGTCCTGCCTGTTATGACCGTGGTGGTATGAAGCCAACGGTAACCGATGCTGATTTGGTCTTGGGTTATCTCGATGCTGAAAACTATGCCGGCGGTAGCATTCCATTGAATCCGAAACGTTCATTTTTCGCCATTGAAGAAGAGCTTTGTGACGATCTGGATGTCGAAGCTATTGAAGCTGCTCTACTGGTTAAAGAGAAAGTGGATAGCAACATGGCAAACGGTGTGGGCACAGAGTTGCGTGTTCGCGGTTATGACCCCCAAGACTTCACCATGTTGGCTTATGGCGGTAATGGTCCTCTGCACTGTTGTGGTATCGCTTCAAATCTGAATATCGATAAGATTCTGGCGACGCCTATGAGCTCTGTGTTCTCGGCAGTGGGCGCCGGTAATATGCACCAGATGCATATTCATGAATCTTCACTGTTTATGGTTCTTTATGATTCCACGTCTCGTAAGGTGTTTGATAACTACAAACGCTTTAACGATATCGTGGCTGAATTGAGTGTGCGCGGTCAAAACGACCTGTTGCGTCAGGGGTCTAATGCTGAAGATATCAAGCACTCCCTTGAGCTGGATATGCGCTACGGTAACCAGTTGGTGCAAACCACGGTCGTTGTGCCTAAGCATTCCCTAGAATCTGTGATGGATGTAATGAACATTCTGGATCAGTTCTCTACGGATTATGGCAAGCGCTTTGGTGAAGGTAGCCAGGCGCCAGAAGCGGGTATTCGAATCAATACTATTCGTGTTGCTTCTTACGTTGAGCATGACACCGTTAAGTTCACTCACATTAAACCTGTACCAGAAGCTGAGCGTATTGCTCCGCCGACACCATCAAGTACTCGTTCTTGTTACTTTGTAGGTGGAGGCGGCAAAGCGGTTGAAACGCCAGTGTGGAATAAAACTGATATTCCAGCCGGTACAGAGATTGTGGGTCCAGGTCTTGTAGCGTCAGAAGTGACTACATATTTGATTGAGCCCGGTTGGAAATATGTATCCGCAGAACAAGGTGCAGTTTGGTTCCTCCGTGCAGAAGCAAAGAATTAAAGGGGTAGTTTTATTATGAGCACTAACGTGAAAGTAGACACTGAAATTGAAGATCAGGAATTAATCCAGAAGTTCCTGAAAGACACGACACTATTTCTTGGGCCAGACCCTGAAATTATACGTGATCACAGAATTATGCCGCGTACTCCATCAGAAGAAGAGTGCATGGATAAATATACCGATCTTAACCAGATTTCTTCTATTCGCGACCGCTTGCAGTCGGCGTGTGAAGAAGGTTTTGAAATGGTTGAACAAATGGGCGCAGCGCCGGGTGCAAAATGGGGTGATATTATCACTGGCATTTACTCCGCCTCAGGTGATTTGACCATTGGTAGTGCGGGCGGCGTATTGATTTTCTCTGCGCTGGTTCACCACCCCATCAAGTTCATCATTAAGAACTGGATTGATGAACATACCGTAGGTGTTAACGAAGGTGATGGATTTATCCATAACGATTCTCGTTACGGTAACGTGCACAACACTGACCAGAGTATGATTTTGCCCGTGTTCCATGAAGGCAAACTGATCTGTTGGGCAGCGTCGACTGTTCACGAAGGTGAAAACGGCGCTATCGAGCCAGGTGGCATGCCTTCCATGGCTGAGACTTCCTTTGATGAAGGGCTGAAAATGTCCCCCTTCAAAGTCGTTGAAAACTATGAAATCAAAAGAGATATTCTGACCTTTTTGCAGAACTCAGTACGTGAGCCCAAACTGCAATACGAAGACATGAAGGTGAAACTGTTTGCCTGTATGCGTCTTGAGCAACGTATTAAAGAAGTCTTTGAAACGGATGGCCCTGATGCGTTGACAGCTTGTCTCCGTTATACCAATGAGAGCGTAGTGACAGAAGTACGTCGTCGTATCTCAGAGTGGCCAGACATGACTGTTCGCACTCAGACCATTATGGACAGTACGCTGCGTGAAAATGCATTGTTAAAAATCAACCTAGCTGTGACCAAGAAAGATGATCGTCTTATTTTTGACTTTTCTGGCACCAGTCCTGAATTGACTAACCGTGCTATTAACACTCAGTTGCCTGGCATGAAAGGTATGGTAGGCCAAGCATTTATGAATCACATCTGGCCTGATCTGCCTCGTGGTCAAGCAGGTCTGTCTCCCATTGAGTTCATCACTCAGGAAGGTTCTCTGGTTGATTGTTCCTATGAAGCACCTAACTCGCAGAGTCTGATGTCTATCTTCCACAGTTTTACTGTGGCGCAACACGCGACAGCTAAGTTCCTGTACAGCTGTCCAGACAAGTACACCCGAGTATTGGCGCCTTGGCACAATATGATCAATACGTTCATTTGGGGTGGGGTCAATCAGCACGGTGAGATGCTAGGGAATCTGTGTGCTGACCTCAACGGTATGGGCGGTGGTGCTCGAATGGATCGCGACGGTGAACATGCGTTAGCGCCAATTTTCGCAACCATGGCTGATATCGGTGAGCAGGAAATGAACGAGGAAGAAGTACCCTTCCTGCAGTTGGTTTCTAAGAAGATGACCGCTAATACCCAGGCCCCTGGGAAATACCGCGGCGGTATGGGTTACACCATGATTGCGTCTACCAAAGACAGTGATCAGTGGGGCTTCATGACGACGACTCAGGGTTCTAAGGTGCCGACCATTCAAGGTCTGTTCGGTGGGTACGCCGGTGGTTCTTATCCTTTGTGTAAAGTGACGGACGTAGATGTGTATGATGTTCTGCTCAAAAATCCTGAGCAGTTCAAGCATAGTATTCACGAAACAATGAATGAGCAGCTGTTCCCGGGTGCTAAGTATTCAACACATCATATGGGTATGGGATTTGATATTTCAAAACGTGGCGAGCTCTACATGATCTCCCAGGGTTCCGGTGGTGGTTATGGTGATCCTCTTGAGCGTGATCCTACCTATGTGATTATGGATATTGAAGAAGGCCTGATTACTTCGGACTGGGCGAAAAAGCTGTATAAAGTCGAATTCAATGAAGAGACTTTTGCTTTGGACTTGGAGGCAACGGAGAAGCTTCGCGCTGATTATCGTGAGCTGCGTAAGCAACAGGGCAAGCCTTACGCTGAATTCATCAAAGATCATGTTAAAGATACTCCGCCTGCAGATATTCCGTTCTATGGTTCCTGGAATGGTGACGTTGACACCATTTATGCAGGCAGCGTGGATGACAAACGTGATGCCAGTAATATAGGTCCTATTTACGTGACTAATCCAAAAGATGTTAGGATCGGCGAGCTGGAAGCCGAGCTTGAAGCCGTAAGAAAACAAGCGGGTATTCCGTCAACGGATACAAGGAAATAAGATGTCTGTAGACCTGGTCTCATACCTATCGTCGGGGGGTGAATCCCCTCGGCTTTGGGTTAACTTTAATGATTACACAAAGAAACTCTTGTTGGGCGAAGGCGAAAACCCTTGGGACACACCAGCTTCATATATGGCTTTCTATGGGCAAGCCCATGGTCTGGTCAAAGCGGATGTGGTTGTGCTTGATGTTTGGGATTTGTTTCAGCACTGGATGGAAGATGATGAAAAAGCCATTCCAGCCATGGCTGAAAAGCGTAGAGTCCCTTATGCCTTGAAGACAATGTTGGATGCTTTTGCGCCAAGAGAATTGTTGGCTGAAGTCATTACTGCTGTGAGCAATAACTATGGGGGCGAGACTCCCATAGTTTTGGTCGTTCCTTCACCTCGATCTCTTCTGGTTAAAGCGCATAAAGCAGCGACCGGAAATGATGCAGAGCCAGAAGAAATGGCTGTTGATACCGCAGCAATGTACCTGGCCGATTTTCTCCGTTATTTCAGCGATACAGATTTATCTGGAGTGCTTCTGGTTGAAGATGAAAGTTTGATGCCGGCTAGCACAGAAGAGTTGTCTTGGTACCAGCCAGTCATTAACGTGGCCAAGCATTATCGTTGGTCGGTAGGTGTTCATTTGCCGTTTTCTGATGGTGGTTTCAAGGTACCTGATGATATTGATTTTTCTATTGTTCCCGCTGGATCTTCTGCAGCGGCGAATACCATGGGAGTTGATATTAGCCAGCCACTTTGGGAGCAGGGTGCTGAAGGCTTGTCTGTGGGAGAAAATGGTTTTTACTATTTGTCCATCCCGACAGACATACAGCCAGAACTTGTTCTTGACACACTTTCAAGCTTGAAAAATTAAACCCTGTTGTGGGTGGATAGTTGTAGGCGGGTAGGTTAACGGCGATGCGTCTAGTTGATTTTCTTGATCGTAGTCCGGCCATGACTAATAGTGATGTCCGGTTTATTGATCTTGATAACGATGTATCGCTCAGCTATCAGGAAATGGTGAATGCATCAATTCACCTTGCCGACCTATTAAGGAAGAAGGGGGTGAAGTCGCAGGATGTTGTTGCGACTTACGCCCCTAATTCTGTTGCCGCCTACTGCTGTATTTTTGCTATTTCTCGTGTGGGGGCGGCTTGGTTGCCCCTTAACACTCGAAGTACATTTGAATCCAATTTAAAACTAATCGACAAGTCAGAGGCTGTGATGCTCTTTGTCGATAAGGGTATTGCTGCGGAAAACCCTCAGTTCTCTGATCATTTTAGTGATGATCAATTGATTTCCCTCGATGGTCAGCAGATTGCTGGCCTGGTTTTTTCTTCCCTGTCAGAAGCGCCTTCTCAAGGTTTCAGCTTTGATGGTCAACACCCTGCTACTGAGGCAGACCAGGCACTCGTGTCGCTGTTAGCCACTGGTGGAACCACCGGGGACTCCAAGTTGGCGGAATGGGGTAGTTTGGCCTGGCAAACCTTCACCTCTATTCAGGCGGAGGTAATGCCGCTGCCTGATATCCTGGCTTGTTATTTAGTCTCGGCGCCAATGACTCATGCTGCCGGTATCGCCTCTTTTGCTGTTATAGGTCAGGGGGCAACTATCCTGGTGATGGATGGCATGGTGCCTGAGAGGCTTCTCTCGGTGATTGAAGCCTATGGCGTCACACATCTTTTTCTGCCGCCGACAGCACTTTATATGCTGATGGCTGACGAGCATGTGAGAGACCACGATTATTCTAGCTTGCGGTATTTCTGGTATGCAGCGGCACCCATGTCAGTGGAGAAGTTGAAAGAAGCTATCGCTATTTTTGGTCCGGTGATGGTTCAGACCTACGGTCAGGCAGAAGCGCCGATGATTTGTACCTTCTTTTCGGCTCAAGATCATGTGGTCGCCCTGGAAAATGGGTGCGCTTCCATGCTGCGTTCCTGTGGCAAGCCTTCGCCGCAGGTGGAGCTGGAGGTCATGGATGATGACGGAAACATTCTTCCCTGTGGAGAGGAAGGTGAAATTGCGGTGAGGGGGAATATCCTGATGCGGGGATATTATAAAAACCCTGAAGCAACAGCTGCCATTAGAAAAAGTGGTTGGCAGCGAACCGGTGATATTGGAGTTTTCGATGAGCAGGGTTACCTGGCCATCGTCGATCGCAAGAACGACATGATTATTTCGGGTGGTTTTAACGTATACCCGAGTGAGATTGAACAGCTTATCTGGGCTCACCCGGCGGTTAAAGATTGTGCTGTCATTGGTGTGCCCCATGAGAAATGGGGTGAACAGGTCACCGCAGTTGTTGAGCTGAAAAATAAAAACTGTGTACCCAAGGAGCAGGAAATCATTCAATACTGCAAGGACAAACTGGGCAGTGTTAAATCGCCCAAGCAAGTATTGTTTTGGGATGAATTACCTCGTAGTCCTGTGGGCAAAGTTCTAAAAAAAGAAATACGTAAATTTTTTTGGGAGAAGGAAGGACGGAAGATATAATTTTTTGATGAATTCTGTCTTATCCTTTTTCATATTCGAATATATAGATAAACAGTAGAGAGGTTATCAAGTGAAGGTCAGTATAGTTGGTGCATACAATACTCAGTTTGGCTCCTTTGTTAAGCGTGATCGCGAAACGGGAACCGTTGAGGATCAAAAATCTTTTTACGAGTTGCTCATAGAAGCGGGTGCTGGTGCCATTGCCGATGCGGGACTGGAGGCAAAGGATATCGATGCCATTTGGGTGGGTGCATGTTCACCTTCCCTGTTTGTGAATCAGGAGCACGTAGGGCCACTGGCGCTTGAAATTGATCCAGAGGGGCTGTTGTTTAAACCGACCACTCGGACAGAAGGGGCCTGTGCCACGTCGTCCTTAGCTATTTATAACGCGGCCTACGCCGTAGCATCCGGTCGATTTAAAAATGTCTTGGCTCTCGGTGTTGAAAAAATGAGCTTGCTGGATACCCCCGGCGTGACCCACGCACTGGCCTGCTGTTCATACTGGCCTACCGAAGGTGCTGGCGGGATGACCTTCCCCGGATTGTTTGCCGAGCTGGGAACGGCCTACCAAGAAAAACACAATATCAGTGATGATCAATTAAGAACCATGTTGGCCCATGTGTCCGCACTGAACTATAAAAACGGTATTCAAAACCCACTGGCTCACTTTGGTCCTGGCAGCTTGCCCGATAGAAATCAGTTGGTGACGGCTGATGCTATTCTTAACCTGCCCGATTCCGGTAAGGGAAGTAACCCGATGATTGCACCACCTCTTCGGTTGCACGATTGCTCTTTGATCACCGATGGTGCCGCAGCAGTTGTATTGACCTCTTCTGAGAATGCTAGAGTGGGATTCAAGCATGCGGTTGAATTGTCCGGTGTGGGTCATGTGACTGAGCGGATGATGCTGACAGAGCGTCAGGGTCGGTTGCACGAGTTGCAGGCTACCCAGCATGCGGTGAACCTTGCCTGTACAGAAGCGGGCATCACTGTCGGCGATCTTGATTTTGCCGAAGTGCACGATTGCTTCACCATCAATGAGTTGCTTTGTGCTGAAGCCATTGGCTTGTCTCTTCCTGGGCAGGCGGGCTACGACCTGATGGCCGGCAAGTTTAACCCCGAGGGTGATTGTCCTATCAATTTATCCGGTGGTCTGAAGTCGAAAGGTCATCCAGTGGGGGCGACGGGAGCCTCTATGCATGCGCTGGCCTATAAGCAGTTAACCGGTGCGCCTATTGGTGTTGCTGCTAAAGGAAACCCAGAGGTTGCCATGACAGTTAATATTGGCGGATCCGGTGTGACTAACTGTGTCTCAGTCCTTCGTCGAATACAGTAACGTTTTTACCGGGTGTAATACGGTTTACACCTCACAGGCATATCTTTAACAGAATGGCACCGTTCGATAATGACGGTGCCATTTTTTTATGGTGTGTGCATTGCGCTTTGACGTGACGCACCTATGAGCCATAAAAGGGTAATTACCAAAAAGAAGGTTTGTATTCTTAGAGCTGTTGAGTTATTTATTGACTCGTAATTCTGGAATAAGTGTTTCCCGTTTGCATGGATAGTTGTTCAGGTGACGGGTTATTCTGGATTGTCTTCGGGCAAATGTTATGGGTCAAATATTATGGGTCATGTGTCATAGGTCAAACAGTGGGGTAGTGGTATGTCTAAAGTAGCCTTGGTAACTGGCGGAACAAGAGGGATCGGCGAAGCAATTGCCGTGGAACTCAAGGAAGCTGGTTATGTTGCGGTGGCTAATTACGCCAATAACGATGAGAGTGCCAGAACGTTTAAGGAGCGAACGGGGATACCCACGTACAAATTTGATGTGTCTGATTTTGAGGCATGCAAAAAAGGGATTGAGTCCATTGAGCGTGATGTCGGCCCCGTATCTATTCTGATTAATAATGCCGGGATCACCCGGGATAAGACCATGCATCGCATGCCCCTTGAATCATGGCAGGCCGTGCTGGATACGAACTTGGGGTCTTGCTTCAATTTAAGCCGTTGTGTCATTGAGCACATGAGAGCGAGCCGTTTTGGTCGTATCGTCAATATCGGTTCTGTTAATGGTCAGGCGGGGCAGTATGGCCAAGTGAACTATGCCGCGGCCAAGTCGGGAATTCACGGTTTTACCAAAGCGCTAGCTCTGGAAAGTGCCGCCCATGGCATCACGGTGAATGCTATTGCCCCCGGCTATGTGGATACGGACATGGTGCGAAATGTCCCGGCAGATGTACTCGAAAAAATTATCGCTACCATTCCAGTGGGGCGATTGGGAACGGCCCATGATATCGCCCGTTCCGTGTTGTTTTTGGTCTCGGAGGATGGCAGTTTTATTACTGGTTCGACGCTTTCAATTAACGGCGGTCAGCACATGTACTAGCCTGATATTTTTTTCAGCGCTCTCCAGTGATCTGATCGCTACATAAACTTATTTTTTTCACGAGGAGGTGGCTGATGAAAGCTGCAATATTTGATGCGCTGGGCGCTGCTGGCGACGTTTTAAACATCACCGATATAGAAAAACCTGAACCAGCCCATGGTGAAGTGCTGGTTCGTATTCGTTGCTCTGCAGTGAATCCGTCCGATGTGAAAAAGCGTGCAGGCCCCTCTCCCGGTTTGTTGGATGGTGGCTTTATTGTTCCCCACAGTGATGGCGCGGGAGTGATAGAGGCGGTTGGCCGGGGTGTGCCCGCCTCCAGAATAGGTGAGCGTGTGTGGGTTTATCAGGCCCAATATGCCCGGCGTTTTGGCACTGCTGCTGAATACCTCGCATTACCCTCTGGTCGAGCGGTGAAGCTTCCCGATGGGGTTGGTTTTGATGTGGGAGCCTGTATGGGTATTCCTGCAATGACAGCGCATCGTTGTGTTTTTGCTGATGGCTCTGTGGATGGTCAAGTAGTCCTGGTGACCGGTGGTGCAGGCAGAGTGGGGCACTATGCCATTCAGTGGGCCAAGCAGGCGGGTGCGCAGGTGATAGCCACTGCAAGTAGCCCTGAGGCAGAAGAGCACTGTTTTGCAGCAGGCGCCGATGCTGTTTGCCCCCACAACGGTGAAGACTTTGTTCGGGTGATATCAGAAATGACCGATGGTCGTGGGGTCGATCGAGTGGTGGATGGTGAGTTTGGCGCTAATTTGCCTGGGTTGCTTGATGTTATGAATACAGGCGGGGTGATTACAACCTATTCCTCTATGCAGGTGCCGGAGCCCGTATTGCCTTTCAGGCAAATGATGTTTATGGACCTCACTCTGCGCCTGGTATTGGTCTACGCGATGCCTGAGTCAGCGAAGTCGGATGCTATTGAGGATATTACTGACTGCCTTGATAGGGGGCTACTACAACATAGGATTGCTCACCGGTTGCCATTGGAAGCGATTGCGATGGCTCACCAGTTGGTTGAGCAGAGTGGTTTTTATGGAGCCGTTGTTGTCGACATTGAGTGAGTGTTTCTGTGGGGGCTGAAGGCTTACCAATATAAAACCATACCTGTGTATGGAAGCTCTTATTAAGCGCTGCAATCATTAATAGGGACGTTTAGTGAGGCTTCTTCAACCCGTATTTTTTCATTTTTTGATAAAGCGTACTTTTTGCTATTCCCAAAACTTTTGCTGCTTGAGTCATATTGCCTTCGGATTGTTTAACGGCAGCTTCAATTGTTTTCTTCTCTACGGTATCAAGGCTGCATAGTGGCTGGCTGAAGTCACCTACGCTGGGCTCTGAGCCGATAGCGGTCTCACCTGGTTTGTAGCCATCGGGCAAGTCATCCAGTTTTAGTGTTTCGTTCTGAGACATAAAGCACATGCATTCAACCACATTAACCAGTTCTCTAATGTTGCCAGACCATTCTCTGTTCTTTAAAGCTGACATTAGGGCGGAGGAAAAATACTTGGGTGTGACAGCATGTGACTTATTGACTCGGTCAAGGGTCAGCTTTGAGATACCTTCTATGTCTTCCTTGCGCCCTGAAAGGGGATCAAGGCTGATAGTCACCGTAGACAAGCGGAAGAACAAGTCTTTCCGAAAGAGTCCGTCATTGACGGCTTTTTTGAGGTCTCTGTTGGTCGCTGCGATGAGCCTGAAGTCTACAGAGATGGGCTTGATGTCACCAACGCGATAAATTTTACGTTCCTGTAAAACTCGAAGGAAAACGGGTTGGATCTCAAGGGGCATTTCACCAATTTCATCAAGGAATAAACTGCCACCGTTGGCCGCCTCGATTTTGCCTATCATGCCGCCTTTTTTTGAGCCTGTGAACGCGCCTTCAACATGGCCAAAGAGTTCACTGCTCAATATGTCTTTAGAAAAAGCACCGCAGTTCAGGTCAATGAAGGGGCCCTTGGAGTAATTGCTCGTTTCGTGGATTGCCTGGGCAAAAACTTCCTTGCCAACGCCGGTATCCCCCAGAATGAGAACCGGGAGTGGCGTGGTGGCGACTTTTCGGGCCTTGTCGGCACTGGCTTTAAATGAAGGGCTGTTGCCGTAGATGTTGTCAAACGGGTCAAAATTGGACTTAGTCGGCCGAGGTAGCTCAGAACTAACCGAATGACGGCTGCTGTCACTTCTGCCAGAGGGGACGAGTAGCTGAAAACCCAGAACTTCTCCTTTGTGGCGGACAGGCTCTACCCAGTCTTCAGATACCCAAGAGCCTTGGTCATGAGGGTAAACGATGCTTTCCCCGCCAAATTTTTGCAGTGATAACCGACGCTTTGTATCAGGGGCATAGTCGATGCCGAGAGAATTGAGTGCAGCGCTGGCGTTGGGCGAAAAACTAATAAGTCGACCTTGCTTGTCAAAGAGGAGTTTCCCTGAGTTTCGGTAATGGCCGAAATCGCTGTTGCTGTGTTCTAGGATGGCACTCCATTGTTCTGCCGTTCTTTTAGCTAGGTCGGCTTGAATCTGGCTAGCCCAGGCAACGATGAGTGGAACATGGAACTTGTCATAGATGCTGCATAACCCTGAAAGATCAATCACTCCCATCATCTGGTTGTCATAGGGGTCGGCGATCACCGCTGCAGTGCAGGTCCAGGGTTTAAAGCCTTGGCAGTAATGCTCTTCGCCATGAACTTGAGTAGGCCTGCGTGTCGCCATCGCCGTTCCTACAGCATTGGAGCCGGACACAACTTCATTCCAGCCACTTCCCGGTACCAGACCGATACCGTTGGCCTCATAGAGAGTCCTCTGGTCCCCAACAATCTGAAGGTTCAGTCCCTGGTAGTCCGTCAGAAATAAAATGGTTTCCAAATCGTGTAAAAATACCCGGGCTTGTTCCAGAACGGGACGTGCACAGTTGACCAGGTCGCTGTTCTTGTGTTGAAGCGCCTGCAATGTGTCGTCAAGAGCGACCAGTGGGGCAGCCTGCTGTTCGGGGTTAACCCCCTGAGAAAGGCATCGCTCCCAAGAATTGGCAATGATGTCACGAACGGGGAGGTTCTCCGCGTGGCCGCCAGTACATAGGAATTTTTCCCATGCGTTATCCACATCCCTCTGTGAAGAGAGACCCGTTTTTACCTGTGGCTTTTTAGGCTGCTCACGCCCCAAGTCCAATGCCTCCTAGTTGTATCTTAAAGGTTGTTTCCGTCGAGTACTGGCGTTTTCAACTAAAGGTCTAGCTGGCGCCTTCAACGAAGCTCTAGATCACCTGATAGTAACACTAGAATGGATGGGCTAACAATTCACAGTGATCTTAGCTAGAGAGACCTAAGTTACTGTGCCGTATTACTATTAAGTGTTGCTTTAAGTGTTGCTTTAAGTGTTGCTTTGAGTCCTGCTGCATATGAAAAATACGGTGAAAGGGTATTTTATCGCGGTTTGGCGTGTATTTGATGGTTAGCAGCCGTTCAAGCTAAGGGTTCTTGTTGGTAAAGCCTCCAATAATTAATGTTGATAGATAGAAAATAAGGCGCAGCCACATAGGTAATACCTGATTAGCAAGAGATGGGGCAACTAATGGCTAGAATACGGGTGGATAGCGGATTGAACCCTTAGAACACTTTTTTCTTAAAACGTTCGATCTTGGTAAAAAAACGATCGATTTTGAAACGGTTAACCCTCTCAAACCCTTGTTGTCAAAGGGGTTCGATCATATTGGCTAGTTCCAGTGTTCATGTAAATGCCTGTTTTTAGGCCATTAATCGAAGGTATTTACCCCAAAACTGTTGTTGCCGTGGCCGCAGAAGCTGTTTATATTGCGCATTGCCGTGGGAAAACTGTAACGGCTACTAATAAGATCTTATTAATAAGTGGGAGAAGAACATGGTGAGAAAAAATTGCACCAGCATAATGAAAGCCGGTGGCTTTCTACTGGGTTGTGGGGCCCTTCTGGCCGCTAGCAGTTCAGCGCTAGCAGGTCCAGGGTATGGAGATGAACCAACGTATACATTTGGTTACAGTGGTTATATCCGTGAAACAATTGGCGTTAGCTTGGAAGATCACGACGAAACAAGTGCTGACGACAAGTGGCGGATGACGCAAGCCAAAACGACGTTGCAACTTGATTTTGATATCAAAACTGGTCCATTGAACTGGAAAGTTGTGACTCGCTTTGATAAAGAAATTCAAACAGACTATTTAGATGACCTTGAAGAACGCTCTAATAATACTTCAGCGGTTTTCGGTCTAAATGGTAACTACGGCAAGGATGGCATTAAAGGCGATTACATGGAGCAATATGACACCACCGATGAGGTGATGGATTGGCTCCGCGAAGTTTACTTCGATGTTAACTTGTTTGATGACAGACTTTTTGTACGTGTAGGTCGTCAACAGTTGGTTTGGGGTGAAAGTGATTTCTTCCAGGCCATGGACGTGGTTCACGGGTATGACTACCGTGGCCGCTTGTTCTATGAGAACAACGAAGAATGGCGTAAGCCACTGATGCTGTTTAACTTCCAGTTAGCAGTGGATGAGTGGAACGGTACCCTGAACTGGTTTGTTCGTCCCGGTTGGGATCGCGCAGAAGATATGGGTAGTAACTACAACATTGAAGGGGGTCGCTGGATACCGCACCCCTACCGTGGTGTAGATTTTACGTCGTTTACCAATTCTTATCGTACCGACCACGACAGTGGCGACTGGGATGATACAACCTACGGTATCCGTTGGAATGGTACTTGGGGTTCAATCGGCTACTCGTTTGCCTATCTGAAAACCTTTAATGCTGCGCCTATCGTGAATCCAAGAAGTTCGGGTGATGGCGAAGATCTCTTTTATCACGGCTTTTGGGGCGTGGAAGGTGAGACCAAAGCCTATGGTGGAGATGAGCCAGCTGGTGGTAAAAGTTGTGCGGCAGGTTCAGGCCTAGATACCTTAGATCTAGCGATACCAGGCATTTCTCCACCCAACTGTGGTGGTGGTAGTGTGCTTGGTGACTGGATGTACCCAGAAATTGATGTGTATGGTTTCACCATCAATGGCTTTAACCAAGCGATGGATGCAACCTTAAGTGCTGAGATTGCCTATATTCCTAATAAGCCTTATAACTACGGTAGTCTGATGTCTGACTTACCTGGTTGGAATGGTGTGAAGGAAAAAGACACTATCAACGTTATGCTGCGTATCGATAAAGAGTTCAAATGGATGGAAACTTTAGGTACTCACCGTCCGTCACTGTCTAGTGTTCAGTTGTTTGACACCTGGATTCTGGCCCATGACGACGATGATGAGCTCGTTGAGTTCGCCTCATTTGGCGCACCCAAGAAAGAGCATCAGGCTTACCTGACTATCTTTACCTTGCTGAACTTTAATCGTGACACCATTAACCCATCCTTTGTGGCGGGTACCGACCTTAGCCGTGGTGGTGGTTTTGCCATTCCTGCCGTTGAGTTTGTGATGGGTGATAACTGGCGTTTCAAGGTTGAAGCTGACCTGTGGTGGAATGACGGCGATAAGAAGAAAGTCTGTGGTTCTGGCACCACCGGTGACTCGTCTTGTGATACAGGAATTGGGGAGCAGAACTTAGGTGTAAGAGAAAACAGCGCTGGCTTTATGGATTGGTTCGCTGATGATAACCAGCTAGTGTTTAAACTCACTAGACAGTTCTAAGAAAAGCTGTTCAAAACAGATGATATGAAATTGTCTGCGCAACTAATATTCGTATTGGTTGTCGCAGATAAGACTGATTTAAACTGGGAGTATTACTATGTATAAGAAGTTATTGACTACTTCGGTAGTCTCAGTCAGCTTGCTGCTAGGGGCTAGTGTTGCCCTTGCTGCAGTTGACAAAAGTGACAAAGATAAGCCAGCAGGTTATGTGGCTAAAACTACGGATGGCACCGCACCAAATACAACCTATTACGGAGATCCACCCGGAGCAGGTCGCTGGACAGATGGCCCAGCACCCATTGAAGCACTCGGTGGTTGTACTGGTGAAGAGATGCCAGCCGGTACTGTGATTAAAGCTGACACTCTTGATGCACTAAAAGACCTGTGCTTCGAAGGTAAAGCTGTCGGTAGCATGATTACTGACAACGTTGAGTGGATGATCCGTGAGAAGAACCTGATGATTAATACTCGTCATTCAGAGTTCATCGAAATGGATCCTTTGTACATGCAAGCCACACAAGATGGTAAGGCAAATGTAACGTTTGACCCTGCTACTCGTGAAGCTAATGGCTGGAAAGCGGGCATGCTCTTTGATCCACAAGATCTGCTTAAAGATATGGATGCAGAGGGTAAAAGTAGTGACCCAAGTGCTGGTGACAAATGGATCTGGAACCTGCGTGCACCAACTTACGGTGCAACAATGGATTTGCGTCATATCTCTTGGGTATTCTTGGATGCTCATAAAGGTATGGAGCGTATTCAGCGTTGGTGGGCACGTCGTTACTACATGGAAGGTCGTCTAGATGGCGGTCCTATTTCAGAAGGTGATGGCACTATCCTGCAAAAAACCGTTCTTGTGGCTATTTACCCACAAGATATTAAAGGTATCGGGATCTTCTCTATCCGCTATAACGATCCAAGTGCTAAAAAACCTGATGATGTTTGGGCATACTTGAAGTCTGTACGTCGTGCACGTCGTCTGTCTGGTAACGCCTGGATGGATCCAATCGGTGGTACAGTGCAGCTGTATGATGATTGGGATATTTGGGATGCGGTTCCTACTAAGTATAAAGATGTTACTTTGACGGGTAAGCGCTGGATCTGGGCAATTGCTCACGCTCCTCTGATTACTGTAGATTTGGCATTCAAAAATACCATTAAGGAATTCCCTGCGGTAGATATGGATACGCCTCCTCACTTCTTCCCTAATGAACAAGTTCAGTGGGAACCTCGTGAAGTGGTTGTTCTGGAAGGTACTCCTCCCGATGAGCACCCCTACAGCAAGAAAATCGTTTATATGGAAATTGATTACCCTCGTCCATACTTGGGTGAAGCCTACGATAAAAACGGCAAGTTCTGGAAAAGCTTTATCTTCCAAAACCGTGTCGATTGGGGTGATGACGGTTATGCAGCACCGATTCCTGTTGTTGGCCACATCATTGATTGGAAAGCCGAGTTCTCAACTACTTGGTCTTCCAACATGAAAGCTAACCCAGCTGGTGTTGAAGAAACAGATGTGTCACTTAAGCAGTTGATTAAGCTGGCGCGTTAATTACGACTTAGATCATTCCGTGGTGAGGTCGCTAGAAAAACAATAGTTTTATCTAGCGGCATTCCCCCCGGAATGTTTCTTTTTAAAAGAATAATTATTAATTAAGTGAACACTTGAAATTATTATGGCCAAGCTGGTCATGTAAGATTCATTGGGGGTGTTATGAACGTTGCTGGAAATGACCTTGCTGAAGATAATAAGCCTGAATCTACGGGCTCAGAAGAACAGTCAGCATTTACAAAGTTTTTACTTACACTAGTATCAATATTACCTTGGGCCATTGTTGGTACTCTGCTTTGGGCGGGTATTTTTGTAAAACCTACAGCAGTTATCGAAGAAGTGGTTTCTGCTCCGATTAATGTCAGAGATAATATCTTTGGTGTTGCTCATGTAGATGGGGATGTCTACCTGGCAGCAGGTAACTATGGAAAAATGCTAATCACAAAAGATGGTGGAAAGACTTGGGAAAACCAGGATTCTACTGTTGCAGAACATCTAATGGATATTTCCGCTTGGGACGAAAACCGTGCTGTTGCTGTAGGTAACGCTGGTGTTACTCTTATGACGGAAGATGGTGGTAAAACCTGGGTATCCGTAGATTCACCTAAATCAGATGTAGCGAATAAACTACTTAAGGTACACACCTATCCTGGTGGTGAAGCGTTGGCCGTTGGCGAAATGGGTATGATCATTCGCAGCACTGACTACGGTAAGACCTGGCAGCAACTTCGTGAAGAAAACGATATCTTCATGAACGATGTGGTCAAAGTCGATGCTAATACAATTTGGGTTGCTGCCGAATATGGCCAGATATTCAAGAGTATTGACAACGGTAAAACTTGGGAAGAGCTCTTTACTGACAGCCCGAACAGTTTTGCTGCAATTGATGCGAAAAGTCCCCAAGAAATTTCCATTGTTGGGCTAGCCGGGGTAGTTGTTGGTACAACAGATGGTGGTGAGACTTGGACATACGTGTCACCACAGCAGTCTGGTATGACAGAGCACATG
>JAGPWA010000108.1 GCA_018066715.1 Porticoccus sp.
CGCTATGTGCTAGAACTGAATCAATAGAAGTTGAAAGTGATTTGCTTGGTTTTCGAGGAATGAGGAATTATTTACTTAGCAACCTAGACGATGGTGAAACTGCCTCAGTGAAAAAGCAAGAAAATAAAATTGTTGTTTCAATTACAAAGAATGACAAATGACTTTAACAAGAAAAGGCAGCGGATAAACCGCTGCTTTGGGCGTTAGATTTTAAAAGGAAGTATTGTGCTATCAGGTAAAGAAACTATTGGAAAGCTCTTTGAGCTTTCATTAGGTGCAATAATTGGTGGATTTATCACCATTGCTGTTTTTGGAACCTCTACCCTTGAATATAAGGATGGGTATAAAGAACAGTACTTTGATATACCAGCTAAAGCACCAGATGAGCTGGTTATACAGCACAAAGGGAAAAAGATTGAGAATATCAGTGTTTACGATTTTGCTATATATAATCGTTCATTCAAGGACTTAAAGGATGTCACTGTTTTTTTTGAGGTATTACCAAAGGATGGAAAATCGATACCAGATCTAATAAGTCGTGGTTTATATCCACCGTCAAGCCTTCCTGAAAAAATAGGAATTAGTGAAATATCTCAGAAAGATGAAGATCTTTACTCTTTTAAATTAGACGTAGTAAAACAAACGGGATCAGATACATACTATTTGGCGCGGTTTATTTTTGAGGGTAAAGATGCGCCCGAAATAAGAGTTAGTATTCCTAAGAATGCAGGTGTAGATATCAATGAATATTCAAATTGGCGAGAGTACGCCATTATTATACTCGTCTTAGTAGGAATGATTCTGGCAATGGTAGTAATCAGCTCGTTTATTGATGGCTGGCAGCACAAAGGAACGTGGTCAAAAAGATCCAGCCGTCTAATTGAGGTTCTCGATAAGACTCAGTCAGCTACACTGTCGGAGAAAACCATTGGTGAAATTACTGATAACTATGAGAAAGAGTTTAAATCCAAATCACCGTATTTTTACAGGAAAGCCTCAGAGGCTTTAGCGAAATTCAAATCTAACAAGAACGTCAACAAGGATGCAGCGTAAAGCGCTGCACCTGTTACGTTGGCGTTAGGCGTAGCTTTCTTCAAAGGCTTTAATAAAGTCATTGAGCCGATGAGCGGGCAAATCATTAATGCCTGCAGCAGCCTCTCGGCCACCACCCGTGGGAAATTTTCGGCATAGATCAGCGGCACCTATCTTGTTGTTCAGGGGTGCTCGGACACTCACCAGATAGCTGCCATTGCTCTTTTCGGTTAATACGGCGTGGGCGCGATTCGGGTGATCATTGGTCAGGTCATTACTGAAGACACCACTGACTCGCCTAGCCCAAGGCTGGTCTGGGAGAGTAAATATGGCTGTCTGTGCCGTGGTTTTTTCCGGCTCGATGTTTTTGGCAGATGACATATCTGAGTGATAGCCATTTTCAAGTTTTTCGAAGTGCTCTCGGCTATCACGGATGAAGTCCAGCGGGTTGGTGTAAGTACTAACCCGTTGATATAGCTCATCGGGCGTGAAGTGCAGATCGTCAAGGTCTGATCCGTAGCCGTTATAGTTAATATAGATACCGAGATTTTTAAGTTGTTCTAGCTGGGCTCCATTGAGGCCAGTGTTTTTGGCAAGACCTTGAGCACTTTTGTTCAGGTTGTCACCATAGGCACCGACCACCGCCCAGGCGGTATGAGCGCCCTTGAGATGGGTGTTGACCAGTAGACTGGTGCAAACGTCAGGTGCTTCATTGATGATGGTGGTTAGCTTGGGTGATTCCGGAATCTCTCCGGGAAAGTGATGGTCCACATAAAAAACATCTGTACCAGCGGCTAATAGCCGGGTCAGGTCAGCGTGGTTTTTGTCCATGGATATATCGAGAACGGTAACTTGGTCGCCGCTATTAGCATCAACACGTTTTAACAGGTTGATATCCCGTTTCACACCAGTAATGAGGGTGGCTTCACGGGGTTCGGCTAGCCGTAGCTGAGTGAGAGCACAGATGCCGTCGGCATCACCGTTAAACACATCGAAATTGGCCATGGTGCTACCGACTAGTTAAAGTGTTGGTGGCAAAAAAGGGGCGTGCATCTGCAGCCCCCCTCTGCGTGTTAATTATCCGTTTTCAGATTGATAATAATCCATCAGGATTTGGGCAACTTCAGGGCGTGAAAACTCGGGAGGAGGAGCAATGCCTTCTCCCAGAATTTGTCGAACCTTGGTACCGGAAAGAATAACGAAGTCTTCTTTTTCGTGGTCTTTGGCTTCGTTCATCATCACCACCTGGTTTAACTTTTTGGAGTAGGCAGTGTGGTCAGCACGGAAAATTTCGATATCCAATGATCCTTCGGGGACTTTTTCATCGAAGATCGTTTGGGCATCAAAAGCACCGTAGTAGTCGCCAACACCTGCGTGGTCACGACCTACAATCAAGTGAGTGGCACCCATGTTTTGACGGAACACTGCGTGAAGAACCGCTTCACGAGGGCCGGCATAGAGCATGTCAAAGCCGTAGCCAGTCACCATGACCGAATTTTTCGGGAAGTAGATTTCAACCATTTTGCGAATACAGGCATCGCGAACGGGTGCAGGAATATCACCTTTCTTCAGTTTGCCAAGCAGCATGTGAACCACGACACCATCTGCACCAAGGCGATCCATGGCCATACGGCACAGTTCTTCATGAGCACGGTGCATGGGATTGCGTGTTTGAAAGGCGACGACTTTTTCCCAGCCGCGCTCGGTGATCTCATTGCGAATTTCAACAGCGGTACGGAACGTGTCTGGGAAATCGTTTTGGAAATAGCTAAAGCTTAAGACTTGAATTTTTCCAGAGATTAAGTGGTTGCCCAGAGAGGTAAAGGTGCCTACACCCGGGTGCTCTGGATCAAGAGTGCCAAATATTTCCTTTGCCATTCCCTGTATCTGTTCATCGGTAACCGTTTCGATATTGTCCACGTCCATAATGGCCATTACCGGGTTGCCCTCGGTATTGGGGTCACGCAGGGCGATACGTTTGGCGCCTTCAATGCCACTGATATCCTGAGTCAGGTTCATGATGGGCGCTGGCCAGAAAAGGCCATCTGTGGTGTGCAGGTTTTCGGCAACACTCAATGAGTCCGCTAAATTCATGTAGCCTTCAAGTGGATTAAAGTAACCGGCCCCCAGCATCACCGCATTGGCTGCCGCAGCAGAATTGAGCATAAGTGTAGGAAGGGACTCTGCCTCATGCATCAATTGGTGGTGTTTTTCCGTGTCATATACAAACAACGGGTTCAATGTGTCTGAGCCGTGGGGCTTGATCACTATAGATTCTCCTGTGGTTGGGCTTGGCTATTTGTTTCGTTAGTCTACTGGCGATTCATACGGTGGAGGGATACTACCTACTCGCCAAGAATCCATTGCTTTAAAGGTAATGGATAATTATTGCGACTTCTTTATCCAGAGTCATCTGGTCTGTGTGTAAATGAATGTCGGGATTTTCCGGGGCTTCGTAGGGATCGTCAATACCTGTAAAGTGTTTAATTTCTCCCGCTCGGGCTTTTTTATACAGCCCCTTGGGGTCACGTTTTTCTGTTTCCTCAAGAGAGCAGTCAACAAACACCTCAATAAAATCAAGGCTGGCTCCATCATGGCGTTGACAAACCTTGTCACGGTCTGCTCGGTAAGGGCTAATAAAACTGGAAAGAGCAATGGTGTCTGAGTCTACAAACAGCTTGGCTATTTCACCGATACGGCGGATGTTTTCTGTGCGATCTTCAGTACTGAACCCCAGGTTTTTGTTAATGCCGAGGCGATAGGCGAGCTTGCCGTGCTCATAGAGTGCACTTTCCAGAGCCACCGCCACGGTGCTTTTTCCGCTACCGGACAAACTGGCGCACCCGAGAGGATTCGAACCTCTGACCTCTGCCTCCGGAGGGCAGCGCTCTATCCAGCTGAGCTACGGGTGCCTGAGAGGCCGCAATAGTATAGGTTCCACTATCATTAGTCTATTTGTGAGGCTTTGGTTTGAGGAGGATCAGGTATGCCTTCTGGCTTGATCCTTGAGTTATACTTGCGGTTCACAGCAATCTATACATGAAAGGCTAGAATGACACTAAAAGCAGGATCAAAAAGCCTTGTTGTTGTCGGATTACTCCTGATATCAGGCTGTTCTATGTTTCAGGCCCCAAGTTCTCCCCCAGAGGTGCAGGTATGCCCGACGCCACCTGTGTGCCCCGTCTGTAAACCCGCATTCTGTCAGGTCCTTGAGAAAGTTGTCGTCAGCCCTACTCCTACTCCTACTCCTACTCCTATCCCTAGTCAGCAGACGGGTGGAGAACTGGATTTACCCATTGTCGGCGGCGTAGAGTCAGTAGTGGTTGAGCCACCAAGTTTCAAATATGAAGCGCGCATAGATACAGGTGCAGAGTCCTCTTCCATTCATGCAGAAAACATTCAGCTGATTGAGCGAGATGGAAAGCGATATGTGCGATTTTCTCTGTTGAACCCTGAGACCAGCGAGCTGGTTGAACTAGAAAGGCGCTTACGCCGTAAGGTGTTGATCAAGCAGCAGCAGAGAGAGCGGGAACGTCGCTATGTCGTCAAGCTTTGGTTAACACTGGGAGGGATAAGGGAGTTGGTGGATGTCACTCTCTCCAATAGGGCTGACTTTGAGTATCCGGTTCTAGTGGGGCGCAATTTATTGACAGATACAGCCATTGTTGATGTTAGTCGACAGCACATACTGAAGTAACAGCACATGTCATCTAAATTACAAATCAGTTTGGTCGCCGGGATATTAATTCTCATTGGGTTAGGGTTGACCCTGTACAAAAAAATTGAGCTTGGTTTTCCCTTATTACCGGGTCAAAGACAGGCTGTTTGGACTCTGGAGTCAAAAGTTAGTTTTAAGCCTGTAGGCGGTCCAGTGGAGATTTCTCTGGCTCTACCTGATTCACAAGCAGGGTGGGTGGTGTTGGATGACCATTTTGCCTCATCAGGTTTTGGGTTTACGGTGATGGAGTCTAATGGAAACCGATATGCTCAATGGACACGCCAGTCCCTGGAGCGACCAACAACACTTTATTACAAGCTTCAAATTTACCGGGCTGACAATGTTGGCTTGGGTGGTAGCCCTGTGCCTGAAATCGTACCGCCAGAGCTAACAGCAGATCGCTTAGCCGCGATGGAGCGAGTTGTGGAGTCGTTGCATGAGCTGTCTTCAGGTCCTGCCAGTTTTACTGCCTTGCTACTGAAACAGTTAGTACAGGGTCAAATGGATCAAGATGCCACCTTTTTGTTTGGTAGCCGGGAGGAGAGCAAGCTGGCAGTGGTGATGGATATACTGGCTTTCTCCGGTATTCCTTCACAGCGGGTGCGGGGGGTCTTTCTGGAAGATGGTCGTCGCCGTCAGCAAATCAGTAGTTTGGTCGAAGTATTTGATGGAGAACATTGGCATATTTTTAATCCCAAGACGGGGCAGCCAGGCTTGCCAGAAAACTTCTTCGTCTGGCGAAGGGGTGGGGCATCGATTCTGGATGTGATGGGAGGTAGTAGCTCTCAGCTTGAATTTGCCATTGTTAAGAATACCCTCCCAATAAAGACCGTGCTGTTTATGGAGCAACAAGCGGGCGAACAACCCTTGTTGGACTTTTCTATCTATTCCTTGCCGGTAGAGCAACAAGGCGTCTTCAAGGGGTTGTTGTTGATTCCTGTAGGCGCCCTAGTGGTGGTGCTTCTTCGGGTGTTGGTTGGCATTCGAACGTCCGGCACCTTTATGCCAATTCTGATTGCTTTGGCATTTATTCAAACTACTTTGCTGACTGGGCTGGCGATCTTTTTGACGGTAGTTGGCGCGGGTTTGTTGATTCGTTATTACCTGTCAGCCCTCAATTTACTGCTGGTTGCCAGAATCACCGCCGTTGTGATTGTGGTGATTTTTATAATGGCAGCACTCAGTATTGTGAGTTACAAGCTTGGCTTTGCCCAAGTGCTGACGGTGACATTCCTACCCACCATTATTCTTGCCTGGACCATTGAACGAATGTCGATTCTCTGGGAAGAAGAGGGTATTCATGAAGTGTTGATACAGGGTGGGGGCAGCCTATTGGCCGCCATTTTGGCCTACCTTTTGATGTCCACAGCATTGATTGAACATCTCACGTTTAACTTTCCCGAGCTGATGATCAGTTTGCTGGGTGTTGTGCTACTCATCGGAAAATACACAGGCTACAGGTTGACGGAGCTGTACCGGTTTCGTGATCTGGGCGGCCCTGACAAATGAAATGGATTACGCCGCGGGAATTGCGAGAGCAGGGTGTTCTTGGGATGAACAGCCGTAATGTTGATTATATTGGCCGCACCAATGACAGAAGTCGTTACCCCCTAGTCGACAATAAGCTGAAAACCAAACAGGCTGCTCAACAGCATGGTATGTCAGTCCCACATCTGTTCGGTGTGGTGAAAATTCAACATGAGGTTCAGGGCCTTGAATCGCTATTAGAAGGGCTGGAGAAGTTTGTTATTAAGCCAGTCCAAGGGAGTGGTGGAAAGGGCATTCTGGTGATCTCTGAGCGCCGTGGCGATGAGTTTATTAAATCTACCGGTGCCATTTTAAATTTGAGGGATGTAAAGCGTCACACCTCCAATATCCTCAGTGGGCTTTATAGCCTGGGTGGTCGTCCTGATGTGGCCATGATCGAAGATATGATCGATTTCGATGAAATGCTGAGCAACTACAGTCACGAAGGTGTGCCAGATATTCGAGTCATTATTTATCGCGGCTTTCCAGTGATGGCTATGATGCGTTGTTCGACCCACGCTTCTGATGGAAAAGCCAATTTACACCAGGGTGCTGTCGGTGTTGGTATTGATATTGTGACCGGGCATAGCCTCTATGCCATACAGAATAACCAAAAAGTGGATCAACACCCGGATACTGGGTATCGCTTTGATGAGCTGGAACTGCCTCATTGGGACAAGATACTTCACTTGGCAGCAGGTTGTTTTGAAATGACAGAATTGGGTTATTTTGGCGCCGATATTGTGCTGGATCGAAATAATGGTCCTATGATTTTGGAACTTAATGCCAGACCGGGGCTTGCGATTCAGATCGCGAACCAAGCTGGATTAAGAAAGCGTTTGCATATGGTTGATGATATGCGGCCCATTGAGCGAGGTGTGGAGGAGCGTGTCCAGCTGGCCAAGCGGATGTTTGGTGTGACGATGGTTTAAGGGCTAAGGTTTAAGGGCTATGGTTTTGAACCATCAGACTTCGCCTATTTCCTTGTTCACGGCTGGAATTTATACGGCTATAATGCGCCACTGACTTTAGTGCGCCACTGACTCTTGGTTATTGGTTGCAAATACGAATACTAAAAATACTATGGAGGCCAGAATGAGCCAATTAAAAAAAGCAGGTATTGCAGCTGTTGCATTGACACTGGTGCTGGGAATTTCTGGTTGTAGTTCCGAGAAAGAAGAACTTAATCTCACGGCACAGCAAGAGAAAGAAATGTCTGAGCGCCTCGCTCCTGCCGGTGAAGTGGTACTGGAAAAAGATGTTGCTACTGTAGCACCCGTTGCTGCGGCCTCTGGGCCCCGTTCTGGCGAAGATGTTTTCAACAAGAGCTGTACAGCATGTCACTCCACTGGTGCTGCTGGAGCCCCTAAAGTGGGCGTGGCCGCCGATTGGACAGCCCGTGTTGACCAAGGTATGGAGACACTTTATGCCAATGCTATTAACGGTGTTCGTGGTATGCCACCAAAAGGGCTTTGTATGGACTGCTCTGACGATGAAATGAAAGCGACGGTTGATTACATGCTGGAGCAGAGCAAGTAATTTTTTAGTGAATTAAAAAACTGTCTAGTGAATAAAAAACCGCGCTTCTGGCGCGGTTTTTTTTGGCCGAGATTGGCAAAGATGGCCATGATAGCTAGTATGGTGAGATTAATTTTCGTTGGGTCAGTATCCCAGGTGGGCCTAGGTAATTTGGCTCAGATAACAACGTAGAGGTAGTGCCCACTTCATGTCTTCGTGTCATGGTTTGATTCTGGCTGGTGGCCTGTCTACTCGGATGGGTACGGACAAGGCTCAGTTGCGTCGTAATCAACAGACAATGTTGGAATATACAGAGTCTTTGTTGCAGTCCCTTGGGCTTGACGTTCTCGTCAGTGGGGGTGATGTTGGTATCCCTGATGTGGTTCCTCAGTTGGGGCCACTTGGTGGCGTCTATACGCTAGTTAATAAATGCCAAGTGGAAGGGCTGTTAGTAGATGCACTGTTAATCGTACCTGTGGATATGCCATTACTCACGCCAGCAGTACTACAACACTTGATTCGTAGGGGCGAAACGTCGAAATCTGCCGTTTGCTACGAGGATTGTTATCTACCCCTGTATTTACCCGTTAATGCAGTGCTATCAAATTATTTGGAGGCAGTGTTTGCCGAGGGATCAACGATGCCTCGTTCCGTAAAAAAACTGCTTACTGCGTTGAATGGGGTGCAATTGCCAGTGACTGAGCCCGAGCTGCTGGTTAATACCAACACCCCGGAAGAATGGCTCTCAATAAAACCATTAATCGAGACTGATGATGCTGAGTGATCGGGAAAAAAAGCGTTATAGCCGTCATCTGTTGTTGGGTGATATTGGTGAGGCTGGCCAGCTAAAGCTTTCCCAGTCAAAAGTGCTCATAGTCGGCCTTGGAGGGCTGGGTTCTCCGGTGGCACTTTATCTGGCGGCAGCAGGTATTGGAAAGTTACTGATTGCCGATGGTGATAGTCTTGATATTACAAACCTTCAGCGCCAGATATTGTTTGATACTGATGGCGCTGGTGAGCCAAAGGCCGACTTGGCTGAGGAAAGATTGTCTGGTTTGAATCCGGAAATTGATCTGGAGGTCATTGACCACGCGCTCACAGAGGAAGACCTCAGAGAGTATGTCCCAGAAGTAGACCTTGTTCTGGATTGCAGCGATAACCTCGGGACGCGCAAAGCAGTAAACCGGGTTTGTGTTGCAGAACGTATTCCATTGTTATCTGCGGCGGCTATTCGTTGGGAAGGTCACCTGATGTTGTTTGATTATCGCCGGCCAGAAACACCCTGTTATGAATGCTTGTATCCACCAGACGCTGCTGAGCCGGTATTAAACTGCAGCACCAGTGGCGTGGTTGGCCCACTACTAGGTATTTTGGGTTCTATGCAGGCATTGGAGGCGATCAAACTGTTACTGGGTATGACATCAGATATTAACGGAAAGCTAATGATGTTTGACGGAAAGCATCACCAATGGCAGAGTTTTCGTATTCAGAAAAAGCCTAGTTGTCCGGTTTGTAACCTGAGTTGAAAATCAGTTGTAAGCTTTCAACCCCTTGTTAATTAATAAAAAACATTTAATTTTCTAAATGATTCGTTTCTTGGAACGGTATAGGTAGGTTGAAATAGTTTGACAATGGGACTGATCAGTCCATAATTTCTGCCATGACTTCCGGAAGACCCAGAGAATTTGACATCGATCGAGCGCTAGAGGCTGCCACACAGCAATTCTGGACAGTCGGCTATGAGGCAACATCGCTTCAGGATTTACTCAAGACAATGCGCTTGTCTAAAAGCAGCCTATACCAGACATTTGGCAACAAACATGAGCTGTTTCTTCGTTGTCTTGATCATTACGAACAAACCATGGTCAGTGTTCTGAGTGAGCAATTGGTCAGAAGTATCTCCACTGAACGATTTCTTCATGACTTTCTTGACGGGGTTATTTCCGAGGCAAAATCTGGTAGGACACGTAAGGGCTGTTTCCTGGTTAATACAGCCAATGAGCTATCCCAGCGGGATGCCGTTATCGCCAGAGCTGTTTCTAGTGGCACTGGTCACCTTGCGGAGGTATTTCATCGGGCGATTGAGCAGGGTAAGCAGCAGGAAGAGATAAGTTCTTTCCTGCCTACCAAAAACCTGGTGGATTATTTTATGACCTCGGTGAGTGGCCTCCGAACAATGGTGAAAGGGGGGGCAGATATAGCATCACTTAAACGGGTGATACCGCTAATCATGAAGACACTTTTTGTAAATGAGCCGGGCTATCAATAAACGATCTGCCAATAACTGGCCTGCCGTTAAATAGGTGTAAATTTTTTTGATCAATTATGGACTGAAAAGTCCCAAACTATAAAACAAAGGAAATTACGATGAAATCAGAATATAAAATCTCATTGCCACCGGTCACTATCGAAGCTGCTGGTGACTCAGTAAAAAGTACTTTAGAGCAACAACAAGCCAATTTTGGTTTTTTACCCAATATGTATCAGACCATGGCGAATTCACCGGCCCTATTAAAAACCTACCTGTTCGGCTACGAGCAGTTTCGCACAGAGAGTGATTTCACTCCCTGTGAGCAAGAGGTCGTCTTCATAGTGCTAAGTCGTGAAAATGGCTGTGAATACTGTGTGGGTGCGCATAGTTTTATTGCTGACAATATGTCGGGTGTGCCAGTACCTGTCACAGATGCCATCCGTACTAGAAGTACTATTGAGGATTCAAAATTACAGGCGTTGGCCACCTTTACCAAGGTGTTACATGACACAAGAGGCTTGCCCACAAGAACAGACGTTGAAGGTTTTATTGGGGCGGGTTACACAGAGAAAAATATTCTCGAAATCATTCTGGCGATGTCAGTAAAAACCCTGAGTAATTATTCGAATCATATCTGTCAGCCAGAACTGGACGACGTCTTTTCAGGACGAGCGTGGAGCGAATAGTTCACAGCCTGATTGTAGGCGAGAATAAAAAGGATAAAAAAACCCGGTGGAGTAATCCACCGGGTAATTTGTTTTGGCCCCAGAGGGAGGAGGGGCCGTATTACAGGGAGAGTAAGGGTGATTAAAACTTAACAGTCAGCTGTAACCATGCTTTTTGTGCGTCAGTCTTAGAATGATCTTTGCCATTGTAGTTAGCATACTTAAACAGCAGGTGAACATTTTTCTGGATCTGTTTGGCAACCACAAAGTCAATTTCATCACCGTAGTCAACGCTACCTTCATCAGCTTCAAAATCGTGGTAAATCACGCCAACTTTTGCACCCATAACTTTGGTAAATACTGAGGCGTATGTATCCTCAACACCATCACCAGGGGTAGCCAGAAATTTATCAGCGAAGCCCTGGAATTTATGCAAGGTAGCAAGAGGTGTAGAGAAAGAACCCTTATCATCGTCGGCACCTAATACTTCATAGCCAACCTTACCGGTGATCCCTTTCGCTTGAACGCCAGCTTCTACTGTGTAGTAGTCGGCATCAAAGCTTTTACTGCTGTCTTTATAGTCAGACTGGCGCGCGTACTCAGCGGTGTAGAGGAGCTTGGTCTCATCACCTTGCGAACCGGTAAACCGTGCACCAAATGTTTGAGTAGATGCATCAGGTAAGTCGTCCATATCGAGCAAGTAGGCATATCCAGATAATGTGCCGAACCCGAGACCTGTATAGTTGATATTAAAAATATGGGCTTCAGTTTCCAAATTGGAATTTGCCGCCGGGGTACCATCACGGCCATCGTCTGGCCCAAAAATACGTTCTACATTCTGGACATAAGCGTAGACAGCGGTGGTATCGGCAAGAGAGGTGTTAACTATTGTCACGCCATCGTAAGTCTGTTCATTTTGGCGCCAGCCAACTCCACCAACAAAACGTTGATTGTCGAGGTTAATTCTTTGGCGACCCGCTTTTAATGTGGTGTCATCAATCCCGGTGTAAGCAACCCAGGCTTGGTTGAAAGCGGTGCCGTCTGTATCGGCCACAACCCCGCGGTCAGTGTTACTGTTATGGAGGTCATCGTAATTATCACCGCCAATACGTGAGACATTGTCAACTTCCAGCTGAACTTGGAAATCTTTGTAGGTCTGGGTTGTATAGGTGAAACGAGATTTTAGTGTTGAAGCACGGCCTTCATTATCTCGTCCGTCATCATCTACATTTTCGAAACGATAGCGAAAAGAGAAATCTGCTTTGCCCCCTTTCAGGGCATCTTCCAGAGTTAACGCTTCATCAGCGAATGTTTGGCCCGCAAAACCAATAACGACCGCGGCAACCGCTACGGCTAGTTTAGATTTTGGCCCTTTTGCAACAGCATATTTCATGTGTGTATTCCCCAATACGTAGTAAATCATTTGAGTTGCCACTAAAGTGGTAGGATGGATGCCACTTTGGTGGTAACTAATTGTTTTTGAAGAGTTTTTCAACGCTTCGGAGTAAAATTAGCAGGTCTTTCACGAAAGGCTCTTGACCTTGATCAACGAATATTAAGGCTATGTATTTAAACTAACACCCGTTGAAATGTGTTTGTAAAATGACAAGTCACGAATTACTCTCGTACTGTGTAGTCAGCAAGAAATGGGCCAATTAAATGTCACAAACTGGGTTGTCGCCGCTAACAGATAAATTTGGGCGTACAGTTAATTACCTCCGACTGTCGGTGACAGACCGTTGTGACTTCCGTTGCATCTACTGTATGTCCGAGGACATGACCTTCTTGCCTCGCCAGCAGTTACTGACACTCGAAGAAATGGCTTTTCTCAGCCAAGCATTTGTAGAGCTGGGTGTGAATAAAATTCGTCTCACTGGCGGTGAACCGCTGGTACGGAAGAATATACAGTCACTGATCAGTGATCTGGGTAGCCTAGATGGCTTGGATGAACTACTCCTCACCACCAATGGTTCTCAGTTGGAAAAAATGTCGCCACAGCTTGCCGATGCTGGGGTCTCCCGGATTAACATCAGTATCGATTCTTTATGTCCCGAGCGTTTTTCTGCCATTACCCGTACCGGCAAGCTGGAAAGAGTATTAGCCGGCATCGAAGCCGCCCAAGCGGCAGGTATAAAAAGAATCAAACTCAACAGTGTGATTGTTCGCGGCAAGAATGATGATGAAATTATTCCGCTGGTGAACTTCGCCCTAGAGAAAGGGCTGGATATCAGCTTTATCGAAGAAATGCCCATGGGTGATATTGGTGGTCGCGATAGGCAGCGCACCATGGTCACCAGTGAAGAGATCAGAGACATTATTGGTACGGCTTACTCATTACTTCCCAGTGCCGAAACCAGTGCTGGGCCATCCCGGTACTTCCGTATAACAGACAGCCATATAGCAGACAGCGATATTCGTATTGGGTTTATCTCGCCACACAGTCACAACTTCTGCGATACCTGTAACCGGGTGCGTGTGACGAGTGAAGGACGGTTATTGCTCTGCCTGGGTAATGAGAATTCTGTAGACCTCAAGGCCGTGATACGTCGAAACCCCGGCGATATAGACATTCTTAAAACTACCATAGTAGAGGCCATGGCCCACAAGCCAGAGCGTCATTACTTTTATGATGACGACAAGCCACAGGTTGTGCGGTTTATGAATGTAACGGGAGGATAGGGTTTCAGGGTGGGCATACGGCGTATAGACATCCTTCGGTATTAACGCTTTATTTCATACACCGCCAACCTTCTGTTGGTGGTTTTAAACCAATCCACATAATTATCACGCAGTTATATAGATTCAATAATTTATTATATTGATGCTATATTTCATCAGCGGCGATTGGTGCATCCTAAGAAAATTTATAAATGCATAAAAAAATAAACCCTTAAAGCAGGCATGCAATTTGTCCCGTCGATAGTAGCGTATTAATTCCGCCAATAAGGTAGTCGCCATGAGTGTGTCCAGTTTTAAGTCTGCCCATCAGCTGATAACCGGTAAAGGTGCGGCTCAAGAGCTAGCAGAGCAGCTGCAAAAACTGGCAGTTAATAACCCGTTAATCGTGACGGATAAAGGCGTACGAAACTCTGGTACATTAACCATCATCACTGATCAGCTGCCCGACAATACCTATGCGATTTACGACAACATTCCACCCGAGCCAGAGGTGTCTGTTGTTAAAGCCTGTGCCGATGTATTTAAGCAAGGTGGCCATGATGGTTTAGTTGCAGTGGGTGGTGGCAGTGCCATCGATATTGCCAAATGCGTGGCGGTTATGGCGGGCCATGTTGGCGATCTGGAGAGTCTGTTTGGTGAAAATACGGTTAACCAGCGCGGGATACCGTTAATCGCTATTCCCACTACTGCGGGTACCGGTTCCGAAGTGACTAATATTGCTATTTTATCTGATCCTGTCGCACAGATTAAAAGGGGGATTGTCAGTGATTTTTTACTGCCGGATGTTGCTATTGTTAGCCCGGAAATGACCCTCAGCTGTCCGGGCAATGTGACTGCTGCCAGTGGTGTAGACGCTCTGGTGCACGCAATTGAAGCGTATTTATCAAATTTTTCCAGCCCTATTACCGATGCATTGGCCATCAAGGCCATGACATTAATTATTCACGCACTACCGAAGGCGTATGCCGAACCCAACAACCTGCAAGCTAGAGAGGATATGGCAACGGGAAGTTTGATGGCTGGCCTGGCATTTGGTAATGCAGGGGTAGGTGCCGTTCACGCGCTCGCTTATCCATTGGGAGGCCGTTACCACATATCCCATGGCGTCAGTAATGCGTTACTACTGCCCTATGTGATGGAATACAACAAACCGGTTTGTTTGGAGCGCTTTTACGACATTGCTCAAGCTTTTGGTGAGCCAGTACATAGCCTGACTCAACCGCAGGCTGCTGACCGGGTCATGCATCGTTTACGCGAACTCTGTCATGAGGTGGCTATACCTAAGAATTTAAGTGCGCTAAATATCCCTAAGGGCGATATTCCTCAATTGGCTGAAGAGGCCTTTAACGTCAAGCGGTTGTTACGTAACAACCCAAGAGCGCCAACCGTTGAAGACATTGCTGCGATATATCAAGCCGCGTTTTAGTACGATAAAGATAACTATAAAGAACGTTAAAAATAACAAAAATAGAGAGCCCTTATGAGTGCCTGGAAAAACCGCAGCGACGGGCAAGAAGCCCCGTACTATAAGCTAGGCCCTTTTAAAGTCAGACTGCCTTTTTTACATTACCGTTTTGAATGGCCGGATTATCTTCAGGGCTTATTGATGTGTGCCGTTGATCTGGCCGCGATTCCTTTAATGGTTGAGTTACTGGGAATGCCGTTTGAAGCCGCCATTGCCATCGTTATGATCAACGGTTTTTTATACTTGTTACATCATATTTTAGGCGACCCCGTTGTTCCTGGTTGGATAACACCAGCGATTCCGCTAGTGATGGCCTATGTGCAAACCTATGACATGGGGGTTGATAGGGTTCATGCCCTCATCTCTTTTCAAATGATGCTGGGTTTCCTGTCCCTAGTTCTGGGTCGCACACACTTGGCATCTAAAGTTGTACACATGATTCCTGCAGCCATTAAATCAGGTGTGATTCTCGGTGCAGGTGTTGCCGCCATTGCCATCGTCTTTAAAGAAGGTGGCCGCTTTGATCAGTATCCCATCACCATTAGTGTCGCCGTAGGTATTGCATTTTATTTGATTTTTTCTCGTCATTTTTCTCAATTGAGACAGCGTGGAAAACTATGGTCAACCCTTGGAAAGTTGGGTGTTTTTCCTATCATAGTTTTGGCGATAATTATCGGACCCCTAGCCCATGAAGCCCCATGGCCAGATATTAGTTGGGGTTTCACCAAACCTGATTTTGTTCTGATGTTTAGTGAATACACCATTTTTGGTGTCGGTATTCCACCCTTTATGATGTTCCTTTCCGCTATACCGACGGTACTGGCTGCCTATATCGTGTTGTTTGGCGATATATTGCAGAGCAAAGCGATTTTAGCTGAGGCTGATGTCATTCGTGCGGATGAAAAAATTGATTACGACCCCAATCGTGCGCATATGATCTTTGGTGGGCGAAATTTTTTGATGAGTATTTTTGGGCCAGACATAGTGATGTGCGGACCCCTGTGGGCGGCTATGCATGTGGTTGTGGTGGAACGTTACAAGCAGGGAAAAGAGAGTATGAATTCGATTTTCGGCGGATCAGGCTCTTTTCGATGGGGTACCAATACCGGTTTGCTGCTGTTACCTATCGTGAGTCTAGTGAAACCCATATTAGGTGTTGCACTGGCACTGACACTGTTAATACAGGGGTTTGTGAGTGTGCGAATAGGTATTATGGAAGCGCGAAGTCAGCGGGACTTAGGTATTGCAGGCGTGATTGCGGCCATATTAGTGATTAAAGGTGCGGCTTGGGCTTTCGCTGCAGGTATTATATTAACGGCGCTTATTTATGGCAAAAACTTTTTTGTGGGTGAAACAGATCAGACCTTTGTAAAAGATCTGGAGCGGGGGGATTAATATGGAGTTTCAAACCTTTGGTTTTTTTAAAAACCAATGTTTAGTGGGTGGGCAATGGCTTGAAAATGGTCAGTCAGTAGAAGTACTGAACCCCGCCAACGGTGATCTATTAACTCATGTCCCATTGTTTGCAGAAAAAGAAACGCAACAAGCCATCAATGCTGCTGCTATAGCATTACCTGCATGGCGTGCCTTGGCCGCACACGAGCGGGCAAATTATTTGAAGGCTTGGCATCAATTGATGATCAAGCACGGTGAGCAGTTGGCTTACCTTATGTCTCTTGAGCAAGGTAAGCCTCTGACAGAAGCCCTAGGCGAAATAAAGTATGCCGCCAGCTACATTGAATGGTATGCAGAAGAAGCCAAGCGGGTATATGGCCAGACCATTCCCGGGCATGGCCGCGATAAACGTATTGTAGTGTCACGTGAACCCGTGGGTGTTTGTGCTGCGATTACGCCGTGGAATTTTCCCGCCGCCATGATCACTCGAAAAGTGGCGCCTGCACTTGCAGCTGGCTGCACCATTATTGTGAAGCCAGCCCTAGAGACACCCTTAACCGCCTTTGCTTTGGCTGCTTTAGCGCAGCAAGCCGGTATTCCTGACGGGGTATTAAACGTTATTACGGGCGATGCCCAACAGATTGGCGAAACCCTCACTGCCAGTCCGATTGTGCGTAAATTAAGTTTTACTGGATCAACCTCCGTCGGTTCAAAATTAATGGCTGCGTGCGCGCCCACCGTTAAAAAAATCTCTCTTGAGCTTGGTGGTAATGCCCCCTTTATCGTATTTGACGATGCCGACATTAACCTCGCTGTTGATGAGTTAATCAAAAGCAAATTTCGAAATGCCGGGCAAACCTGTATTTGCGCCAACCGAATTTATCTTCAAGAAAGTATCTACCACGAATTCTCACAATTACTAGCCACACGAGTGGCGGCACTAAAGGTGGGGATAGGCACAGAGCCCGGTACCGAAATAGGCCCACTAATTAGTGAACATGCCGTGCAAAAAGTTGAGCAGCAAATTGCCGACGGGATAGAGGGTGGCGGCCAAATCATCCTTGGTGGAAAGCGGCATGCTCTGGGTGGCACATGGTTTGAACCGACCGTGTTAATTAATGCCAATGACAGCATGTTATGCGCCAAACAAGAAACGTTTGGCCCCCTAGCACCGCTGTTTAGTTTCTCAAGTGAAGAACAGGTTATTGAGCAGGCAAACAATACCGAGTTTGGATTGGCTGCGTACTTGTTTTCCAACAACATCAATATCATCACGCGTGTTTCAGATGCGTTGGAATACGGCATGGTGGGTATCAATACCGGTCTTATCTCAACGGCAGTCGCTCCCTTTGGTGGTGTCAAAGCCAGTGGTATGGGCCGTGAAGGATCAAGTTTTGGTATCGATGAATACACCGAACTTAAATACCGGTGTTATAGCATTAGTGATAAATAATAATACTAGAAAGGGGATTGACGATGTTTGATATTGCCAACGCGAGCAAGCGCAAAATGACGGCCAGTATTTTGTTAATGGCAGGTCTAAGCCTGCTAGCTGGCATCAGCGTTGCCGATAACGCATCCAGCATGGAAGCGTTACAAAAAGAAGCGCCAAAAAACTGGGGGAAATGGGGGGAAGAAGATCAAGTAGGGGCATTAAATTATTTAGATAATGCCCAGGTCTTACGTGGTGTCGCCACCATAAAAACAGGGGAACGTTTTACCCTGCAAATACCGATGACCCATGGTTTTGGTCCGGTGTTTCCGGGGCGTGTTCCAGTGCAACATTTTATGTCTCAGGATCAAAGTGTATATTCCTCGGGGAAAATTGACCGGTTGTCGGGTGGCATGAAGTACTCCGATGATGCGGTGTTTATGTACTTGCAAGGCACTACCCATGTGGATGCGTTGGGCCACGCCTGGTACAACAACGAAGTGTACAACGGTAAATCCGCTGACACGACGATACACGGTCATGACTTTGTTGATATTGGCGAGATAGGCGAAAAGGCGATTGCTGGCCGTGGTGTGCTATTGGATGTAGGCAAATTGTTGGGTGATAAAAATGGCCGCTTAGCACCCAATACCTGCATCAACCTTCCCGATCTTAAAAAAACCGCAGAATCCCAGAAAGTCACTATTGAAAAGCGTGACATTTTATTAATTCGTACAGGCTCTATGGGTCGTTTTTACGATAAAACAGATCACGATAATTGGAATGCTTTAACTGAACCCGGTTTGTGTTACAGCAAAGACCTTGTTAATTGGCTAGACGAAATGGAAATTCCGGTTATCACTTCAGATAACCTGGCCATTGAAAAAGCGGCACAAACTATTAATGGAGAATCGTTCATTATTCCGCTTCACGGCGCGCTAATTCGTGATCTCGGTATCGTCCTGAGTGAAATCTACTGGTTGGATGAACTGGCAGCGTCCAGCGCCAAAGATGGTCGCTACAGTTTCTTCTTCAGCGCAGCTCCGCTAAAAATGAAAGGCGGGACCGGCTCGCCGGTGAATCCCATCGTGATTAAATAAACCAAAATAACTAACGGGCTTTACACCCGTATGATGTAAAAGTGCTACCCAAGTGGATTGGTTGGATTACTAATATCTTTTTCCAACGTATTCTTTCCATCGATAATTGAAAGTTTATTGCTTAAAAATAAAGAGTTCGGGATCAGGTTGATAATACTGTCTGACTGGAGAGTAATGTACCGAAGATTGATATTCATTACCTCGCCCTTCGTGCCTGAAATTTCAATAATATTTCCTAGCTCAATGGGCTTATAAATAACAATCATCATGCCCGCCACCAGGTTAGATATGGC
>JAGPWA010000114.1 GCA_018066715.1 Porticoccus sp.
GAGAACAGCATTTGATGAGCTATATAACGATAAAAGCTGGACTGAGGATCACGAGGGACATGGCCATTGTGAGTTATATCTGACGGAAGAGGGCGTTGGTGTTGCGTGGGATAAGCCCTATGCCCACGGTGGGTTTAGTCAGGTGAATGAGCCCATGAACAGGGTGCTTCGAGAGGCTGTGCTGAAGACAGTAAAAGATGATGAAGTGTGTACCTTGCTGGATCTGTTCTCTGGTGAGGGCAACTTGTCGGACCCGATTGTTGAAGGTAATGATGCCATTGAACGGGTGATGGTGGACTATGCCCCGGAGCGTGTTAAGCAAGAGTCCTTGAGCTTTATCCATTTGGATTTATTTTCAGAAACATCGTTACGGGCTTTCAAAGCACGCTGTGAACATAAACAATTCGATGTGATATTGGTTGACCCTCCTCGAAAAGGGTTTGCTGATCTAGCGCTTTGGGTTAAAGCGTTAAAACCCAAAAAGTTAATCTATGTGAGCTGTAATGCGGCGACGATGGTCAGAGATCTTCAACAACTGTCTGGTAAATATGTCATTGAACAGATCAGTTTGATTGATTTGTTCCCTGGGACGCATCACTACGAAACGCTGGTTACTATTACCTTTAATTAGATCGATGATCCTTCCGGTGCCGTTTCAACTAAAAATAGTCTTGCGGTAATGGCACTGCTGTCTTAAGTTATTCAAGATGAATAGTCATATCAAAGATCTTTCTACCCAGCTTGGAGAGTTACTGCTTTCCAGGCAATTCACCGTGACCTGTGCTGAGTCTTGTACCGGGGGCGGCATAGCCAGTGCTATCACCGATATCGCCGGGAGCTCTCAGTGGTTTCATGCAGGATTTGTCACCTATGCAAACGATGCTAAGGAGCAATTGTTACGCGTATCTCCGGAAACCCTAGTATCTGAAGGTGCAGTCAGTGGGGCTGTAGTGAGGCAAATGGCAGAAGGTGCGTTAATGGCTACCGGTGCCGATATTGTTGTGGCGGTGAGTGGGGTGGCTGGGCCAGATGGCGGTACAGAAGATAAGCCCGTTGGTATGGTGTGGTTTGCCTGGGCAATAAAGAATGGCGTTGTGACTACCCTTTGCGTTCAGTTTAAGGGAGATAGAGCGGCGGTACGTCAGGCTGCAGTTGAGCAGGCCCTTATGGGGTTAATTGAGATGCTTAAAAATTAGAATACTGTATGGCTATACAGTATAAAAAAATTGGGGTAAGCTACGAGCAATTCAAGTATTAAGTACAACTACCACAAAGAACTATCACCGCTAAGAATAGAGGCATCAACAATGGATCCGAATAAAGAAAAAGCCCTTAAGGCAGCGCTAGAACAAATCGAGCGTCAGTTCGGTAAAGGAACGGTCATGCGTATGGGTGATAAAGAGCGGGTGGCAATGCCATCTATCTCTACGGGCTCATTGGGGCTGGATGTCGCTTTGGGCATAGGTGGCTTGCCGAAAGGTCGGGTTGTTGAAATCTACGGGCCAGAGTCTTCCGGTAAAACGACACTGACACTTCAGGTGATTGCTGAAGCACAAAAGGCAGGTGGTACCTGTGCTTTTGTCGATGCTGAGCATGCACTGGATCCCATCTATGCAGAAAAACTGGGTGTTAATGTAGACGACCTATTGGTGTCTCAGCCTGATACGGGTGAGCAGGCGCTGGAAGTCACTGATATGTTGGTGCGCTCCGGAACCATTGATGTACTGGTGATAGACTCGGTGGCAGCACTGACGCCACGGGCTGAGATCGAGGGTGACATGGGAGATCATCACGTGGGCTTGCAGGCTCGGTTGATGTCTCAGGCACTGCGTAAGTTAACGGGCAATATCAAACATGCTAATTGTCTGGTGATCTTTATTAATCAGATTCGTATGAAGATCGGTGTGATGTTCGGTAACCCGGAAACCACCACCGGTGGTAACGCATTGAAGTTCTACTCGTCTGTCCGTTTGGATATCCGTCGTATCGGCGCAGTAAAAGAAGGCGATGAAGTCGTTGGTAATGAAACGCGAGTGAAAGTGGTGAAGAACAAAGTTTCTCCCCCCTTTAAGCAGTGTGAGTTTCAGATTCTCTATGGCCAAGGCATCAACCACTTGGGTGAGATCGTAGATCTTGGTGTGAAATGTGATCTGGTAGATAAATCAGGTGCCTGGTACGCCTACAAGGGCAATAAAATAGGTCAGGGCAAGGCGAATGCCTGTGAATACTTGCGTGAAAACCCAGCGATTGCCGATGAGATTGAACAAAAAATTAGAGCCAAGTTAATGCCTGTAGATAAAAAGAAAGGGCCTGCTGACGAAACCCCGATTCAAAAGGAAGAGGCTGAGGCCTGAATAATTTATTGAGCGTTAAGGTGTTTTGAAAAAAACCGCACCCTTACATGTGCGGTTTTTTTATGTGCCGGATAAGCACCGTATTGATCAGGGCTGCTGATTATTAATATGATGAGAAGGTGAGAAGGAAGTTGGTCGAGTTGAGAAAGGGTTGGTATGAACATCGGTGTAAATGTTGATGGTTAACGAATGACAGAGCTGATTGCCTATAAAAGCCTGATCGTCGTTCTGTTTCTTTTGGTGTTGTTTATTGCTGAACGCTATGCACCGGCTGTCGCCGCGCCTGAAAAAACTGTCACAGCTCAGCGGACTACGACCAACTTGCTATTGTGGTTTTGTAATAGCCTTCTCTCACCGTTGATCATTTTGCCAGTGACGCTCTATGCGATAAATTATGGTATGAGTTGGCGCAGTGATTGGCAGGAGGCCTGGCTTGGGAGCTGGGGAGGTCTGTTACTTGACTTACTGGTTCTGGATTTATGGATTTACTGGTGGCATAGAGCTAATCATCGTATCCCTTTGCTGTGGCGTTTTCACCGGGTACATCATTTAGACCATTGGCTCGATGTGACATCCTCTGTTCGATTCCATTTTGGCGAAGTAATTTTGTCTGCCTTAGTACGAGCTGTAGTGATTGTCTGCTTAGGAATCCCCTTATTATCAGTCATTATTTTTGAAACCTTGGTATTGATGAATGCAGGATTTCATCATTCCAATGTACGCCTTCCCAGTAGACTGGAGCAGATACTGTCAAGACTCATTATTACCCCGTCGATCCACTGGATGCACCACCATGTGGTGCAACAGGATACCGATAGTAATTACGGGGTTTTGTTTAGTTTTTGGGACCGATTATTTGGAAGTCAGTCAAAGAACAAACGTACTGCGGATATGGAAATAGGGTTAGAGCACAGTAAGGATATGAATCTGCTTAAATTGCTGATTTCACCCTTCAAAAGCCATTAGTTCGGGTCTTGCCTTCTTATTAGGATAAAAGGAAGATATGGGCACTTAGGCCGAAAGTACGTGTCTAACGGGACGGAATACAGATTTGTAGTAAGTGGTTCTCAGGTTTTAGCCTAAAGGCATAGATTATGGATAACTATCAAGAGCTTATAAGTATTATTGCCCTGACTCTGGGCGTGGGTTGGGCAAGTGGCATCAATTTGTATGCTGTGGTGCTGGTGTTGGGACTTGCCGGTTCGACGGGCAATATCGATTTACCGCCAGAACTGGCTGTCGTGCAGAACCCTATGGTAATTATGGCTGCCGGAGTCATGTACTTTGTTGAATTTATTGCGGACAAGGTACCGGGGGTTGATACCGGCTGGGACACATTACATACCTTTATTCGGATACCCGCAGGGGCCATGTTGGCTGTAGGTGCCGTGGGTGATGTTACACCGGCATTGGAAATCGCCGCAGGGTTGATGGGTGGCACTATGGCTGGGGCCAGTCACCTGACCAAGTTCTCTACTCGTGCTCTTATCAATACCTCACCGGAGCCCTTTAGTAACTGGGCGGCTTCAATTTCAGAAGATGTATTAGTGCTTGGCGGCATGTGGGCAATGTTCAATCACCCTGTGTTGTTCGTTGGGCTAATGGTCGTCTTTTTATTACTGGTCATCTGGTTGCTCCCCAAGCTGTGGCGATTACTGAAAGCGATCTTTACCAAGTTGGGTGAATGGCTAGGGATTGTAGATAAGCCGGCACCCATTGATGAATTGCCTGGTGCGACCATCAAAGAACAGTGATTTTTAGAAAAAATGGCCCATACCTATGTGCTCCATAAATAAGTGCCCCGTGAGCGCATGACCAGCACCGAGACTGACACACGGGACCCACTGTCCATCATCAGACTGCGGGCTATGGGTCTCCTAGCTCGCAGAGAACATTCTCATCTTGAATTGCACCGAAAGCTGGCCGATAGGTTTCCTGAGCATGGGGATCTTTTGGATCAAGTGCTTGCTGGGTTACAGCAGGACAACCTTCAATCTGATGAGCGGTTTGCTGAAGCATTTGTGTCCTATCGTGTACGAAGGGGGCAGGGGCCACATCGTATTAGCATGGAGTTGCAGCAAAGAGGTTTGGATAAACCTCTTGCAGAACGCGCGGTGGCCGAAAGTGGCGCGGATTGGACCGTTTTAGCGGGTGAAGTAATGGCCAAAAAGTATGGCGACAAACCTTGTAACGATTTTAGTGAGCGCGCCAAGCGCTGCAAGTTTCTCCAATACCGTGGGTTCAATACCGATCATATTTCAGCCTGTTTTAATGAGGATTAAAAAATAGGGCTAGGCAATTAATAATACAGCTTTCAAGATGGGCGCTCAAAACTAGACTCAATAAAACCACAGTCAATAAAACCACAGTCAATAAAACAATTGTGTCCTCCACCTTCAGTCACTTCGATCTGTAAGCTGAATGGTCAGTTATTCGGTGTAATCATAAATATTTACGTGAGTAAGGAACAGATGGGGGAGCCTGCTATCTAAAGAGGCAGTGGTTAACCGGAGAGCCGTTCCTTTGAAGTCCCTGAGAATTTTTATCATAGTTATGTTGGCATTAAGCGGCTCATATGTGGCGGTGTTTGCTGAAGAGATTGTGCCTGAAGTTAGAGCGTCCGAATTGCCGGCAGCAGATGTCGACCTGAGTGATTGGGGTATTTATAATGGCTGCATCAGTAATAACCGTATTCTGGGTATCAAGGTGCTAGATACCAATGCGGCCTTACTTGAGCTTGTAAATGGTAAACAGGTGGTGATGCGTTTTATGGGTTCTTGTAGAGGCATCAAACAGTATGGTTTTGTTTATACTGCCCGTAACAACCTGTTTTGCGCAAAGAGACATTCTGTGCGGGTAATGGAGATAGGGACTCACTGCCAAGTGGAGTCTCTGGAGCCCTATCAGGAAACTGAATTGCCAAAGGGCGGGTCTCAAGAGTAATACTTGAATGTATGTGGAGTGAGTTTTGTATCGTTATCTAATAATCCTGATTGTTTCACTGGTAGGCACCTTCATTGCCCAAGGTGCTATGGCACTTGAACTCACGGGCGCTCTGACTCAGGGTTCCC
>JAGPWA010000129.1 GCA_018066715.1 Porticoccus sp.
CCGGGCACCGCGAACAGCACCAGGTTTGCCAATTCGCAGCTTCAACCAGGGAACATGGAATTCCTGACGAACAATATCTGCCACTTGCTCGGCCATGGTTTCAATCAGAAAAAATTCACTGCCTTCAATAAAGTCGATTAATCGTTTTGATACCGCTTTGTAATCCAGGGCGTACTGAATATCATCGGTCTCCGCTGCTTTACGGATGTCTGTTCCCATTTCCAAATCGAGACTGATGGTTTGGCGAACCTCACGCTCCCAATCATAAATACCGATAATCGTATCGATACGTAGATCACCGATATAAACAATATCCATCATCCCTACACCTCTATGTACACGACTGTATTTACACTATGGCCAAATTTACACTACCGCCAACGGAGGCAATGTGTCCATGGGCCACCGGGGTATCGCACGAATGGTCAGTGCTTCCTGCTGCCCAGCTAATAACCGCTGACACCCTGCATAGGCAATCATGGCACCGTTATCGGTACAAAACTCATGACGAGCGTAGAAAACTTCTCCGTTTACTTTAGCCAAGCTGTCGGACAGTTTTTCTCGCAATCGTGTATTCGCCGATACACCGCCAGCAACAACCAACGTTTTCAAACCCGTCTGCTCCAGTGCACGGCGGCACTTTATCGCCAGAGTATCCACCACCGCTTCCTGAAAGGCACAGGCAATATCGGCCATGGTCTGATCATCTGGCAGCACATCGTCACCCCGATACTTGGCAATGGTATTCAGGGTATAGGTTTTCAGGCCAGAAAAACTGAAATCAAGACCGGGCCGGTCCGTCATCGGTCGCGGAAACTTAAATCGACGGGTATCGCCTTGTATCGCCAGACGGGCAATTTCGGGGCCACCCGGATAATCCATATCAAGCATTTTGGCCGCTTTATCAAAGGCCTCACCCGCCGCATCGTCCAAGGACTCACCCAGTATCTGATACTGGCCTATGCCCTTCACCTCAACTAATTGGGTATGACCGCCAGACACCAAAAGAGCCACAAAAGGAAATTCTGGTGGATTTTCTTCCAGCATGGGCGCCAACAAATGGCCTTCCATATGATGAACCCCAACCGCAGGCACTTGCCAGGCATAGGCCAGAGAGCGCCCCATACTCGCGCCCACCATCAAGGCCCCTATCAGACCAGGTCCTGCTGTATAGGCTATGCCGCCAATATCTGCTCGGGTTGTATCCGCATCAGCTAGGACTTCCCGGATGAGAGGTAATAATTTGCGCACATGGTCTCGGGAAGCCAGTTCAGGCACGACGCCACCGTATTCTGCATGCACTGCTACCTGACTGTAGAGCGTATGAGCAAGCAGCCCCTGCTCACTGTCATAAACAGCGACACCCGTCTCATCACAAGAGGTTTCTATCCCCAGTACACGCATTATTCCAAGCTCACTTTGTAGATTGCTCCAAGCCTATTTATAGAACGTGGAAATCATACGTCAAAAGTGCCCCAAATTCATGCGCTTAGCGACGCTTAATACGGCAGACAAAAGTTTTGCAACTACCCAAGGATATGTATAGAATACGCGCCCTTGCAGTTGTACCGGGTTACTCGGTGCCGAAACCAAAACTAAAGACAACAGGATAGAGGTTACATGCCCTTCGTTCGCCTTAAAGAAAACGAGCCTTTTGATGTGGCTCTGCGTCGTTTCAAGCGTTCTTGTGAAAAAGCTGGTGTATTGGCAGAAGTTCGTCGCCGTGAGTTCTACGAGAAGCCCACTTGGATGCGCAAGCGTAAAGCTGCCGCTGCTGTTAAGCGTCACGCTAAGAAGCAGTCTCGCGAAACCAAGAAGTTTGTACGCCTGTACTAAATCTTTACTGATTTATTAGGCTGCACCATCTATCGGGTGAGGCCTATCCTTTAAGCGCCGCACTGTCGGCGCTTTTTGCGTTTGAGACATTTCCCACTGGAAAATACCTCCCACTACAGGAGCAAGCCATGAGTGAATCTCTGAAAAAACAAATCACCAGTGCCATGAAAGATGCTATGCGCGCCAAAGCGAAAGAACGCCTAGGTGCCATTCGACTCATTTTGGCCGAGGTCAAGCAAATCGAAGTCGATGAGCGTATTGATGTTGATGATGCCCGACTGCTTGCTGTCCTTGATAAAATGGTCAAACAACGTCGTGACTCTATCCAACAATTTGAAGCTGCTGAACGCCAGGAACTGGCGGACAAAGAACAAGCTGAAATTGATATCATTCAAGAATTTCTACCCGAAGCACTGACCAATGAAGAACTGACAGCAATGGTTGATGCAGCCATTGCCTCTAGTGGCGCTGAATCTATGCGCGATATGGGTAAAGTGATGGGTATCCTCAAGCCTAACATTCAGGGCCGTGCCGATGTAGGTGCAGTCAGCGGTATGGTGAAAGGCAAGCTGGGCTAAGCTTGGGCCCAAGTTAAAGAGCTTATCAACGGGCTGGATACTGACGCCTCGTTAGTATTAAGCTGTCAGGATTGCCCCAAGCAGTAATTTAGACAACACTATGACAAGAAGTCTGGCTGTGGGCACGACCCCTTTAGAGTAATACTGACAGCAGACCCAGAACTCATACCAGACCAAGATACCCCATAAATGGCCGGCAGAATTCCGCAAACTTTCATCGATGACGTCCTTGACCGGGTTGATATTGTCGATGTGGTAGGAAGCCGGCTAGACCTGAGAAAATCCGGCAAAAACCACTCCGCCTGCTGCCCTTTTCACGACGAAAAAACCCCTTCTTTTACTGTTAGCCAAGACAAACAGTTCTACTACTGCTTCGGCTGTGGCGCTGGCGGTAATGCCATCGGCTTCGTCATTGATTTTGACCGGATGTCGTTCCCTGAAGCGGTCGAAAATCTTGCCAAACACGTAGGGCTGGAAGTCCCCCGGGAGGCCAGTCACGACGAAGGGGCAAGCCAGCGACGCAAGGCACTCTATGACATCATGGACAAGGCAGATCAATTTTATCGCAGCAGCCTTCGCAATCACCCTGCGGCCCATGAGGCGGTTGACTACCTCAAGTCCCGCGCACTGAGTGGCGAGACCGCACGAAACTTCGGTATTGGTTTTGCCCCTCCAGGTTGGGACAACCTGCTACAAAATTTGGGGCAAACAGACGAAACAATAGGCCAGCTGAAGGAGTCAGGCCTACTGATCGAACGAACAGAAGAAAATAAACGCTACGACCGGTTTCGTCACCGAATTATGTTCCCTATCAGGGATGTTCGTGGCCGCACTATCGGCTTTGGTGGACGGGTACTAGGCGACGACAAACCTAAATACCTGAATTCACCCGAGACCCCCCTATTCCATAAAGGCCGAGAACTTTACGGTCTGTTCGAAGCCAATCAAAAACTGCGGGATATTCCCAACCTACTCGTTGTTGAAGGCTATATGGATGTAGCAGCATTGGCTCAGCATGGTATTCACAATGCCGTCGCTACACTGGGCACTGCCGCCACGCCCGAGCATCTGGATAAACTGTTCCGTTACACTTCAGAAGTGGTCTACTGTTTCGATGGTGATGATGCCGGCAGAAAAGCGGCCCATCGCGCTCTGGAAACGAGCCTGCCAGTAATGTTCGATGGCCGCACCGCTAAATTTTTGTTTCTGCCTGATGGAGAAGACCCAGACACCCTTGTACGAGAGGTCGGCAGCGACAAGTTTCTCCGGCTGGTACAATCCGCCACCCCTATTTCAGACTTTTTGTTTGAATCCGTATCAGAGGGTCTCGACGTAGAATCCCTCGATGGTCGCGCCAGATTAAGCAAGCTGGCCGCACCCATGATCAACCGAATGCCTCTGGGCGTCTTCAAAGCACTGATGCTAAAAACCCTGTCTCAAAAAACAGGCCTGGATACCGACACGCTCTCCGGATTGATTGAACCCATCGAACCCGTAGTCCCAGAATACGACCAAGAACCACCCGCCCCCGAGGACACTGGCGATTACCCTGAATACTACGGTGATGCAGGCCTAAACACTGGCCATGCTAACGAGCAAACCAAGCCGCGCCAGCGTGACGTTCTTATCCGCCGGGAAAAACGGGTAAAAATGCCCCCAATACACACGCTGATTGCTCTACTGGCCAACCACCCTGAATTAGTCAGTCTCATTACAGACATAAATACCCTTAGCTCTCTTGAAGTAGAAGGTATCGACATACTGGTGCCGCTAGTGAAGGTTATTCAGGAAAATCCAACCTACACCTTCAACCATATTCTTGCGTACTGGCGTGGTATCCATGATGCCAACCAAGCCGGACAGCTCATAGAAATCGCAGCGACAGACTTATTGCGCCCCACACCCAACAGTAATCGCGATAACAATAAAGAGTTTCAGGACATCCTGAACCAACTGCTACGGCACTCCACGGGAAAACTGGTACCATTAGAACTTCTCCAGTATCTGGCCACCAAAGAAGCCGTCGATGATCACGATTTAAAACACCTCAACACTGCTTGGCTGAACCTATCAGAGGGCCAACGTACCGAGGAAACAAAAACTCTTTTTAATCAAATACTTGGAAAACCACGGCTTCAATAACCCTAAGTCAGGGATTTACCGCCCTTTTGGCAAACTAGGTAAGACAAAACCCGTTTGATCCAGTATAATCGCGCGTTTTATTTCACCCCTATTCTCAGTGACAGCAGATCGTATATGAGCGGTAACGCACAGCACCAATCACGCATTAAAGAATTAATCACCCGAGGCAGAGAGCAAGGCTATCTGACCTATGCCGAAGTGAATGACCACCTGCCCCAGGATATTTCTGATCCGGATCAGGTTGAAGATATCATTCAAATGATCAACGACATGGGCATTAATGTCTTTGAGACAGCGCCTGATGCCGAACAACTTCTAAGCACCACCGAGTCAACCACTGACGAGATTGCAGCCGCTGAAGCCGCCGCCGCACTTGCTGCCGTGGAAACCGAAAAGCACCGCACCACAGACCCGGTTCGTATGTACATGCGCGAAATGGGCTCAGTGGAGCTACTCACTCGTGAAGGCGAAATTGCAATCGCTAAACGCATTGAAGAAGGCATCCGTGAGCTGCTGGCCGCCATGGCTGAATGGCCTACCGCTGTCGATCACATCCTTGCTGAGTTCGAGCTGATCGAAACTGAAGAACGGAAGCTTGCGGATGTTCTGATTGGCTACTTGAATCCCATGGAGCACGTACCATCAGCTCTCGCCCAAGCAGAAGCTGCAAAAAAAGAAGAAGGCGATGACGGTGAAGACGATGATGACGACGATGACGATGACGAGCCTAAAGGCCTCGATCCCATCGAAGCCAAGGAACGATTTGACACGCTGCGTCTACTGAACACTAAAGCCAAAAAAGCACTCAATAAATACGGGCTGGATCATAAAACCACCCGAGAACATATGTTTGCACTTAGCGACCACTTCAAATACCTGAAGCTGGCACCCAAGCAATTTGAACCTATGGTTCAAAATGTGCGAGATGCACTTAGTGTCGTTCGCGGTGAAGAACGTAAGATCATGTCTCTTTGCGTACGCCAAGCAAAGATGTCTCGAGCGGATTTCATTCGCACCTTCCCGGGCAATGAAACAGATGAAAGCTGGGTAGCAGGTCTACTGAAAAGCAAAGAAGCCTACGTCGGTGTCCTGAAACAACTTGAACCAGAAATTCAGCGATCTCAACGCCGCCTACAGCAAGTGGAAAGCAAAGCTGGCCTGAAAACAATCCAAGTTAAAGACATCAACCGCCGTATGTCTATTGGTGAAGCCAAGGCCCGCCGAGCCAAAAAGGAAATGGTCGAAGCTAACCTGCGCCTAGTTATTTCTATCGCGAAAAAATACACCAATCGTGGCCTACAATTCCTCGATCTTATTCAGGAAGGCAATATCGGCCTGATGAAAGCGGTCGACAAGTTTGAATACCGCCGTGGCTACAAATTCTCTACTTATGCGACCTGGTGGATTCGACAGGCCATTACACGATCCATTGCAGATCAGGCCCGCACCATTCGTATACCCGTGCACATGATTGAAACCATCAACAAACTCAATCGCATCTCTCGCCAAATGCTTCAGGAAATGGGTCGTGAGCCTACGCCTGAAGAGCTGGGCGAGCGCATGGAAATGCCAGAAGATAAGATTCGCAAAGTACTGAAAATTGCCAAAGAACCGATCTCCATGGAAACACCCATTGGTGACGATGAAGACTCACATTTAGGTGACTTTATCAAAGACGGCAATGTTCAATCACCCGTAGACTCTGCCACAGGTGAGAGCCTCACAGAAGCTACCCGTGACGTACTAAATGGCCTCACAGTACGAGAAGCCAAAGTACTGCGTATGCGCTTCGGTATCGATATGAATACCGACCACACTCTGGAAGAAGTGGGCAAGCAGTTCGACGTAACTCGTGAGCGGATTCGTCAGATTGAAGCCAAAGCACTACGTAAACTACGCCACCCGACTCGCTCAGATCACCTACGCAGCTTCCTGGACGAGTAAATTTTTCGTCGCACCCAAGTGCAAACTTGGGTTGATGATGAGGAATAGAATAAATTAAGGGCCTTTAGCTCAGTTGGTTAGAGCATCCGACTCATAATCGGCAGGTCCCCAGTTCAAGTCTGGGAAGGCCCACCATTTTT
>JAGPWA010000020.1 GCA_018066715.1 Porticoccus sp.
TCCACTGACCCGCTGTTAGTCTTGGATTATCACAGGCAATTCACTCATTCACTCCTATTTATTCCCTTTGGCGCACTGATCTGTGCACTGGTGTTCTATTCGTTAATCGCAAACCGTTGGCAGCTCAGTTTTAAGGCTATCTACCTCTGGAGCTTTTTGGGTTTTGCTACCCACGGATTACTGGATGGCTGTACTAGTTACGGCACATTGTTGCTCTGGCCGATCACCGATCATCGGTTTTCCTGGGATATTATTTCGGTGATCGATCCGTTGTTTACCCTGCCATTACTGGTGCTGATTCTGTTGGCGGCAACACTAAAATCTAAACGTTATCTATGGGGGGGCTTGGTGTGGGGGGCTGTTTATCTGGGCATCGGGTTTATTCAACATGAACGAGTATTGGCGATAGGTCATCAATTAGCGGCTGAACGTGGGCACCAACCATTGCGCCTGGAAGCCAAGCCCAGCTTTGCCAATATCGTGGTATGGAAACTGGTCTATGAAACTGAGCAGAAATTTTATATAGGTGCAGTTCGGCCCGGGGTATTAAGTGAGCGAATCTTGACGGGTAGAATCTGGACTGGAAATAGTACCGACAAACTTAATTTAGCAAGAGATTTTCTCTGGTTAGACCCCCGCTCCCAACAGGCTGAAGATGTTCAACGCTTTGGTAGGTTCTCTTCCGGTTACCTTGGGCTTGACCCTCAGAACCGTATGGGTATCGTCGATATTCGCTACTCACTCCTGCCCCATCAGATAGCGCCCTTGTGGGGAATACAGCTCTCTGAAACTCATGATAACGGGCAACATGCCCATTTCTTTACTCGTCGCGAAAAACGGTTTGAGAGCCTGAAGGTGTTGATGGGAATGCTCATTGAATGACAATGGTTAAAGGCGACAGCTGGATTTCATTGATATTGAAGATGAGCCTGATTGTATGAATACTTTACAACAGATCACAGCTATAAAAAGTGCAGTTAATGGATTAATGAAGGAAGTATTAGAAGGCCATCTGCGAGAGCATTTATGCGCTTAAGATACCTCCACACAATAACGGAATTAAGATGTAGAACAAGTCATATTGGTTCTAAACAATTCTTTGAAATAGTGTCTAGATAGAGATAAAGCCATAGGCTCTTGAATAAACTGTTATGTGAGATATCCTTACTTAAAAATATTGTATTAATTAGAGAGCTTAAAAATGATTGAAGTAGTGATTCTTGCTTTAGCATTGAGCATGGATGCGTTTGCTGTATCGATAGGATTAGGGTCAAAGCACACAAAGAAGACAGCGTCCCTTGCTATTATGGCTGCAATATACTTTGGTTTTTTTCAAGCATTTATGCCTTTGATTGGCTATATGGGTGGTAGGGGAGTTTTTGGCTGGGTTGAGGATTACGCACCATGGGTCGCATTTTTTCTTCTATTATTGGTTGGCGGTAAAATGATCTACGAGTCTATTTCAGAGGGCATAGAAGAAGACATCACTAAAATCACCCATAAAGTAATGTTGATTCTCGCTATTGCCACTAGCATAGATGCAATGGCTGCTGGTTTTTCACTAACAATACTTGACGTAAATCCTATTGTCGCCTGTGTGATAATAGGAACTACCACTTTCTTTTTTAGTTGGGTTGGCGTGTTTGTTGGGGCCAAAAGTGGAACATGGCTTGAAAGTAAAGCTGAGCTATTCGGTGGAATAGTCCTTATATTAATTGGACTGAAATTGTTATTTTTGTAAGTTTTTAGTGTTTGCCAGCATCACAGATACAAGTCAATCAAGTGAGGTCCAGCGCTTTGGGCTTCTACCGGCCCCAGCAAGCTGCGCCGCTTATTGAAGCGTTTATGTCCGTTTTTAGCAGTAAGCAAACTAATGAACTATTGCCCCACCCCCTCTAGGTTCGGTTGGCTTCTACCACACTCCGACCACCTCAAAAACGCCTTACGATTCTTCCTCTTACGACGTCCAAAACCAATTGTGCGAGGTACTCATAATCGATTGGTCGAAGGTTCAAGTCCTTCTGGGCCCACCATATCTATCAAAAAGGTCAATCTGAGAGAGTTGGTTTTTTTGTTGGGTGAAGTTTATAGGTGGCTTAGATTCTTACAGTAAGATAACCCTAGAGGCCGCCACTCTGGACGACCTCGCTACAACCACATCCTTCGGGGTGTGGTCTGGCTTTCCCTTTATTTTTTTCACTTTAAATCGTGAATAGCTTTATACCGGCCACCAACAGGAGAAAACAATCGCCCAATACTTGCTGTCATTTGTCATTGTTCGTTTCTTTCCATCGGTCAATCATTGCCTCACCCCCTGACTACCGCATCAAGAATGTACAAAATAAAAAATGCTATTGTCAGCCAAAGAACTGAGCCGATGCCGAGCCATTGATCGAAAAGATACCACCAAGCGGCACTGGCAAGGCCAATAGTCACCACCAAATCAGCGGAAGCAATCACGATTCTTTTCTGAAAGGAAACCCACCCCAAAGCAGCAAGAAAAGCCAATGCGAAGATACAAATTGATGGCACCGAAAGTATTAACAGAAGGTCATTCATCCTACCCGCCCCACTATTATTTTGAAAACAATCAAGCTAAAAGCAATCCCAACCAGGATGGCGCAAATAGCACGATAATGAAGGGTTTATATTAAGGTCGTCTGGGTTTCAAATATGTAGCCGAACGTCCCAGATAGTGTGCTCTAGGCGCGAAACGTTCTTGTTTTTCCTATAATTCTGTTAGCTAAATGAAAAAAGCTTGGTAATGACGACAGGAATGGAATTCACGTTTCTTTCAACACAAATTCGCATACTGTGGCGATTGCTGGAGTCTCACAAGATTGACTACATGTCCATCTGTCAGTCAGGCTTTAACTTCGGTTGAGTGCCATATATCTTGCGGGCAGGGAACGCTTAACTAACGAAAGACGCCATGATTGCAGGCAATTAATAATCAATGTGCAAGTAATCAGGCTGTTTATTGTAAATATCAGGCTCCGCAACCGCGATGGTTGATTGCCGCACTTCGATTACTTAGGGTAAAGTGGCCAAGAAAAACACGAGGCTGCAAATCCCCCAATTAATTATTTATGGGGCAACGAATCGATTTTCTCGCTGTATAACAGAATTGGACTTATTACTTGAAAGCGCGGGGTTGTAAATTTTCTATGTTATTACTTAAAAATATTAACTCTTCCAAACCTTTACACTGGCTTTCTACCATTAGTCTTGTACTTTTGTTTTCCTCAGCAACTGCTGCATGGGAGATCGTTCCTCTTAACGAGAACTTCTACAGCAAAATACAGCAGGAATATGGAGAGCAGACAGAGAAGCGCTTCCGGACATTACAGTCACTTTTATTACGTGAAGATAAACGCCCTTTAAAAGAAGAGTTAATTGCGGTTAATGATTTCTTTAATCAAATCCAATGGCGTGATGATTTGTCACATTGGGGTAAAAAAGATTATTGGCAGACACCACTTGAAACAATGACGTCTTTCACAGGAGATTGTGAAGATATTGCTATTGCAAAATACACTGCTTTAAGAATGCTAGGGGTAGGGGATGATCGCCTTGCTCTTGTCTATGTGAAAATTAATCAGCCACCAGTTTACAATGATGTCGCCCATATGATTCTTGCCTATTACAAAAATCATGATGCCGACCCCTTGATTATGGATAGTATTGATAGAAGTTTGAAAGCCTCCTCACAACGTGAAGATTTACTTTCAATCTATGAGTTTAATACCACTACATTATGGCTAACAGACCATCATTTACATAAATTAAGCAAAGGGTTTCCGTCATCTAGTCTTTCTTTAGAGAATAATTTAAAGCAACGTTTATCAAAGAATCGAAAACATTTATCAAAACTGAACGGTGGCAAGCCGTTCTACCCATTTAGTCTTGAAACTTTATAGACGGTGCTGACAAGTTAACTTCTCAGTACCCTGTTATGTGCTATGTTTTCAACTGGGTCAGTTCCACTGTGGCCTGATGGAATAATACTTTTACTTCACCGTTTGGCTTTCACGCCAAATATCGCAATATCCGAGCCTATTCTACTGACCATAAAGCTTGTGCAATTTCCATGTGTAGCTACACTATCTCGGAAACAATAAAAGGGAACCTAGGAAATACAATGAAGAAACTCCTATACCCAACAGCACTAGTGCTGGCTGCAGTTACCGCACAAGTCTCAGCAAACCCCTATCCCAATTCAGGGTTGCTGTACCGGGATATGCGAGAGGATACGCTGCAACGGGTGCTCCCTAAAGCCAACAAACCTGACTCAGTAGAGATGCCCGCAGCCAAAGTTTCTGTCGCAAGCGGGCCAGATATCTATGTCTCCCAATTTGTCGTCTATGGCAACCACGAGCTCAGTGACAGCGAGCTCACCAATCTACTAGCACCCTATTCCGACAAAACTCTGAGCAGCCTAGAAATTCAGGAGGCTGCAGGGGTATTACGGAAGGCTTATCGAACTCGCGGCGTTTTTGCAGCCCAGGTCTACATTCCACCCCAGGCGATTGTAGACGGGATTATAACGCTCCATATTTTTGAGGGTGTGCTAGAGGAAGCAGGGGTACTCCTGTCCAATAAGGGAACGCAGGTAACCGACAAGGCGATAAGTAGCATTCTGGAAGAAAACCTCGCGACCGGCGGGGTCATGCGACGGACGGAATTCGAGCGCAGCATTCTATTGGTGGATGATCTACCTGGCGTCACCTCACATTCTGTAATCTACCCAGGCACGGAACCGGGGGAGGCCCGGTTTTTACTGCGCGCCGAGGACACCCCGCGAATAACCGGCAACGTAGACATCGATAATTTCGGTAGCTATTACACGGGAGAATCACGGCTCGGAACGACCGTGTACATCAACAGTCCAACCGGCTCTGGCGACCAAATTACCCTACGCGCCGTCACCAGCGGCAGCGACTCGAATTATTTTTTCCTGGACTACAGCGTGCCGATTTCGGGTAATGGTATGCGAATCGGGGCCAACATCGACTTTCTAGACTACGAACTGGGTAAACAATTTCGAACCACTGGCAATGAAGGCGACGCCCAGTCGCTAAGACTGTTCGGTAGTTATCCGTTTATTCGCTCCAGGCACAACAATCTGACGGGACGACTGGAGTACGCTTACCTGACCTTAGATGATACCAGCGATTCCGGTGAACAGGATGCTGACCGGCGGATTAACAGCCTGACTTTTTCCCTCGCCGGCGACCATGACGACGATCGCTGGGCCAATGGCGAAACGTTTTATTCCGCTGCCGTTACAGTTGGCTCTCTCGACATTCGAGGAGGCGACGCCTTCAAGGAATTTGATAGGCAGAATGTTGGCGCCGATGGCAGTTTCGTAAAAGTAAACATGGACGTTGCGCGTCTCCAGCATCTCACCGGCAACTGGTCCAGCTACGCTGGGCTCACCGGCCAATGGGCTAACGAAAATCTGGATTCATCACAGACGTTTTACTTAGGTGGGCCCTTCAGCATACCCGGTTACCCCACCGGTCAAGTGACTGGCGATATAGGCGCTAATCTACATCTGGACCTGCGCTATGATTTTTTAAACCTTCCCTGGGGCGGAAAATTACAGCCATCCCTGTTCTATACAACCGGTTGGGTACAGCTTTACAAGGACACCTGGGACGGATGGGAAGCGGGCAACCCGACCATCAAGAACAATATAACCCTTTCCTCCTGGGGGTTTAGCCTGAGTCAGAGCTGGGAATCGGGACTGGTGGTGCGGGGCTCCCTGGGTAGCCAAATTGGTGACAACGACTCCGAGGACCCGAATACGGGCGAGGCCGCTGACGGCTCCGATGACGACTACCGCGCCTGGGTTCAGGCCATCTACTACTTCTAGGATGAAAATGATGAAATATCTAGCCGCGCTGGCAATTATCTGTATGACGATCCCACCAATGGCGAATGCAAAAAGCTGTCACGCTAACAGCGCGCAAGGCCGAGGTAACCTGAACTGTGCGGGGCAGCACAGTCTGTCGCCACAAAACTCACAGACGCCAACGTCGGGGTTGGGCCCCTCTGGACAAACCACGGACCCCGGCACCACCAATCAGCATGTTGGCATGACGGCGTTGACACCGTCCCAGCCTATTGCCGTCGTCCAACAGGTTATGGTCCCTCCAACACCTGTCAATAAACCTACTGCGATACCATACCCAACACCCAACAAAGTGCCCACAGCAACGCCACAGCCCACACCGCAGGTCGCCCAACAGGTGCCTCAACCGATGAACCTATTACAACCTGCCAAGCTACCGATGGTGACACCGCACCCAAATTACGTGCACGTACCAAGTACCAAGCCGATTGTGAGCCCCAAACCTCAGACGCTCGTAGAGCCACCAAAACAAATCGCGAAGATTCCTCAACCGATGGCAGTGCTTGTTCCCCATCGCACCACAGGTACGGTCAGCCCTCGCCCACAAGCTGTACAGGTCCCAGGGGTAACCTCTCCGACCGTCACAGGAACGCAGACCTCTACCGGTGCAACCCACCATATTCTCACGGGCAATCCAGGGGGCGGTCTTGGCGCCCTAAGGGTTAGCGGAGCAATTCTGACCAGCGAGATTATCGAGCCAGGAATCCAAAATAAGCAGGTGGAACTGTACCGCAGCAATGACGCAGAGGAAGTTCTGTATCAAGACGTTATTCCAATGGACAAGACAGGCTTTCATCTCACGATCATTGGGACTAGACCTCCCATCTACCAGTAAGAATAAATAAGGCTGCCGGACGCTTCGCACCTCTGCTTTGAGCGTTACTCGGGCCTTTCGGGGCCTTTTTTTGTGCCTGTCATTTGGCGACGTGTCGACTGGTGCGTCAATCGCTTAACCCTTTTCTTTTTGTGCTACCTATAGGCTACTTTCAGACAGCTTCAAATTCTGTCTCGGGCAGCAGCCTTCATGATGTGTATACAAGCTTCTATCGCAATACTCGATACTGACAAAGTTAACTTGTCAGTACCGTCGATTATCGCCTAGCGGCCAGCCAACGACAGGCCACATAAAATACAGGAGTGAAAATCAAACCAAACAGCGTTACTCCAATCATGCCGGCAAAAACCGTGGTACCCAATGCCTGTCGCATTTCGGCACCTGCTCCGGAAGCCAAAACCAACGGCAGCACCCCCAGAATAAAAGACAGTGAAGTCATCAGAATCGGCCTCAATCGCATCCGGGCCGCGCGTACCACCGCATCGAGGCGGTTCAGACCTTCCTCTTCTGCTTGGCGCGCAAACTCGACAATCAAAATAGCATTTTTCGAGGCAAGGCCGATCAGAACAATAAAGCCCACCTGCACCAGAATATTATTATCGATACCACTCAGGGCAATACCGGACACTGCTGCTAATAAACACATAGGCACAATCAGGATCACCGACAGCGGTAACAGCCAGCTTTCATAGAGCGCTGCCAGTAGCAAGAACACAAACAGCACGGCTAGACCAAAATTGACCAACACCGAGCCGCTTGCCAGCTTCTCCTGTAATGCCATTTCGGTCCACTCGTAACCAACACCTTCGGGCAAACTGTTAGCCAGCAGGTTTTCCATGCGCTCTAGGGCCTCAGTACTGGAGGAATCGGCCGCAGCACTACCCGAAATATCAATGGCACTGTAGTTGTTATAACGCGCCAACCGAATCGGACCGGTGCGGTCCTCCAGAGTGACCAGCGAGCCCAATGGCACCATATCGCCATCAACAGTACGTGTGCGCAGGCTGTTTATGTCGGCACCTTCGTCACGGTAAGGGCCATCGGCTTGCGCCACCACGTTATAGGTGCGTCCCATCAAATTGAAATCATTGACATACCGTGAACCCAAGTAAATTTCCAAAGTGTCGATGATATTCTGGGTCGGCACATTAAGCATTTCCGCACGAGTTTCATCGATATCGGCAAAAATCCTCGGAGTACGGGTATTAAAGAAGGTATACACTCGAGCTAGCTCTGCCTGCTGATTAGCTTCGGCAATAATGTTATTCGCTACCTGTTCTAAGTTTCCGACACCGATACCCGTCAAGTCCTGAAGGTACAGCTTCCAGCCACCCGCATTGCCCATCCCCCTCACCGCCGGCGGCATGATCATAAAGGCCACTGCTTCCTGCAACTCACCTAGCGCCTGCTGCGCCTGCTGTTGAATATGGGTTGCCGACAAGCCCCTTTTCTCTCGATCCTCAAAGGGTTCCAATGGTGTGAAAATCACCCCTGCGTTGGAGGCATTGGTAAAGGTGGCCCCATCAAGCCCAGCAAACTGAACAGTATGAGCCACGCCATCGACCTTTATCAGAATGTCGGATGCCTTTCGAATGACCGCGTCAGTTCGGTCCAACGTCGCGCCTGGCGGCAATTGCACCACGGTGATCAAATATCCTTGATCCTGCTCAGGGATAAAGCCCTCAGGCACCTGATTAAACTGCCAACCGGTGAAGGTGATTAAGCCCGCGTAAACTAGCAGCATCAGCGTCACAATACGCACCAGCCGTCGCGTCAAGTCGGAGTAACCCGCTGCCAATTTATCAAAACCAACGTTAAAAACGTGGCCAGGCCAAGCCAGCGTGCGTTTCCAACCGGTGAGCTGTATATAAGGCACATGGGGCCTAAGCAGCAACGCACCCAGCGCAGGCGACAAGGTCAGTGACACCACCAACGAGATCACCGTTGCCGAAGCAATAGTCAACGCAAACTGTCCGTAAAAGGCGCCTGAAACACCGCTGATAAAGATGGTGGGAATAAAGACGGCAACCAGCACCAATGACATAGCCACCAATGCGCCACCTACCTCGTCCATAGTTTTATGGGAAGCCTCTCGAGGCGATAGGCCTTCGCCAATGTATCGCTCAATATTTTCCACCACCACAATCGCATCATCTACCACAATCCCGATGGCCAGCACTAACCCAAACAGCGACAGATTGTTAAGCGATGTACCCAAACTCGACATGATCGCGAAAGTACCTATCAGCGACACAGGAATGGCGACAATGGGAATAATTGCTGCACGCCAGTTTTGCAGAAAAATCATCATCACCAACACGACAAGCAGTACTGCCTCAAAAATCGTTTTATAGATCTCGTTAATGGAGTGTTTGATAAACTGTGTCGGGTCATAAATAATTTTATATTCAATACCCTTCGGCATCGTCTTGGCAATATCTTCCATTTCCGCCCGAAGCGCCTGCGCCGTTTCCAGCGCATTACTACCAGGTCGCTGAAATATCACGATAGGCAACGCTTCGGCATCATCTAAATAGCCATTCGTACTATAGTCGCGCGCTGCAAGTTCTGTACGTGCTACATCCTTGAGGCGCACTAGGCGACCATCTTCACCACGTTTTACAATGGTTTCAGAAAACGCCTCGGCACTGAGCAAACGACCACGGGTCTCCACGCTATATTCAAAACCGCCCTTACTTTTGATCGGCTGTCGATTAATCACACCGGCGGCAATTTGCACGTTATTCTGACGAAGGCCATTGACGACGTCGTTAGCTGTAAGCCCAAGCGAGTAGGCACGTTCAGGATCGATCCAAACCCGCATGGCATAGGCGCGTTCGGCGACCAACCGTGCTTCACCGACACCCTGGATACGTGCCAGGCGGTCGATAATCTGGGTTCGGGCATAGTTAGACACATACAAGCTGTCACGACTGGCATCGGGTGACAACACATGAATCACCATCATTAGGTCCGGTGAATTTTTGCGCACGTCCACACCCTGGCGCTGAACTTCCTCCGGCAAAAACGGCTCTGCCAGAGCCACCCGGTTCTGCACCAGTACCTGTGCGATATCAATATCAGTACCCTGCTCAAATGTAACCGACATTGTGGTTCTACCATCGGCGGTATTTTCCGATTTCATGTAGAGCATATTTTCAACACCGTTGATCTGCTGCTCCAGTGCTGTCGCCACAGTTGCTGCGGCAATCTCTGCCGTAGCACCCGGATAGCTTGCCGTCACGCTAATGCTGGGGGGCGCAATTTCGGGGTACTGGGAAACGGGCAAATTCAAATAGGCAATACCCCCGACCATCACAATCAGGGTCGACAATACACCAGCAAAAATGGGTCTCTCAATAAAAAAGTGGGCAAGCTTCATGAGGCAGGCTCACCAACATTGGCCTGCTGAGGAGTAACCAGCACACCAGGGCGAACTCGCAGCAGGCCTTTGGTAATGACCCGATCATGTGATTCCAACCCACTACGAATTACACGCAGTCCCTCATGCATTGGTCCTAATTCAACCGCGCGTGGCTGCACCCGGTTCCCCTCATCCACCACCATCACAACTTTCTGGTTCATGTCGGCCATGATGGCCGCATCTGGGATCAGCAATACCGGCCCGGGTTGACCAGCAGATAACCTCACCCGCCCGAAACTACCCGGCAACAGTAAACCACTGGCATTGCTGTCAAATACTGCCCGTAAACGGATAGTGCCGGTTTTGTCGTCCAGGTGCGTATCTACAAAATCTACCCGTCCATTATGGTCATAATTTTGCTCGTCCAATAATCTCACCTGCACTGTCAGAGTCTGGCCAATAAGCGTGTCATCCCCAGCCTTATTACTCTGGCGTTTATATTTCAGATAATCGCTTTCGGACATATCAAACACAAAATATACTGGCTGCTTCGCCACAATCGAGGTCAGTATCTGGCTGCCATCATCCTGAATCAAGTTGCCGATATCGATTTCACGTCGTGAAATCTGCCCGCTAATGGGTGCACTGATGCGCGAATATTCGAGATCCAACTCAGTAATATCCAAGGCAGCTTTAGCAGCAGAGAAATCCGCCTGCCGGGCTTTCACGGTTGAACTACGAGTATCGAGATCTTCTTGTGATATGGACTTTTTTACCACCAACTTATCGGCACGCGCCAGCCCCAGCTTAGCCAAGGTCAGATTGGCTTCAGCACGCGCTAGCTGGGCCCTAGCAGAGGCTATAGCAGCCTCAAAAGGTCGTGAATCCAGAGTAAACAGAAGGTCGCCCTTGGCCACTAGTCCGCCATCAATAAAATTGATAGCCTTTAGATAACCGCCAACACGTGCTCGGACTTCTACTCGCTGAAAAGCTTCAAAACGACCGGTAAATTCATTCCACTCGGTAATAACCTGCCGCTCAGGATAGGCAACAGTCACCGGCACTCCCGGCGCTTCTTTTTCTTCGGCCATCAAAAAGGGGGATGTAACCAAGCACAGCCCCATTAACAACCCGACTTTCATTAGCTGTTTATTGCAATCGGGCAAAAACTGAAGGAGTTTCTCTCGCATTCTCTGATTTTCCTAATCGGTACTGTTTGTCTTAAACGTACAAAAAATACGCTGTAATGGTGCTCTGCCCGGCAAATAATTTTTTTGCTTTCCAGAAAGGTGTCTGTCAGGTACTGACAAGTTAACTTGTCTGTATCACTTCAACCACTCTTCTATTTTTTTTCTATCGGGTACAGACCCCGAATGCATCAATTGGTTGTCTACAATCACTGCCGGCGTGTTCATTACGCCATATTTCATTATTACTTCGGGACGGGATTCCTTGACGACGTGCACCGAAGCCCCACAATCACTAGCCACCAACTGAATAAGCTCAGCAGTCTTAACGCATTTAGCACACCCACTGCCGAGTACTTTGATTTCTTTCACATATAACCCCTTATAGCATGTAGATTATATTGATTAGCCATCCTATTATTGTGAATGACGTTAGTAAAAGTATAAAAATAATAGCAAGTAACTTCCATGTCATTACCTGCTTTAATAATATAAATTCTGGAAAACTCGCAGCAACAGTACTCATACAAAATGCCAATGTTGTTCCGAGTGGAAGCCCCTTTACGATTAAACTTTCCATGACGGGGATAACGCCCGTAGCATTTGAATAGAGAGGAATTCCAGCTAGGACTGCCATCGGTACAGACCACCATTGCCCGCTCCCCAAATTCTCTTCAAACCACAAGTCGGGCACAAAGCCATGTAATGCAGCGCCTAATCCGACACCGATAAACACCCATTTCCAAACACGACTCAAAATATCCAACAACTCTACTTTGGCGAAATCATGCCGCTCTCTAAACGAAAGCTTAGCGCTGATGTTGTGCTCGCCATCAGAAAATTCTGCTGTTTGATATGCCCTGAGCGCGAAAGGTTGCAGGAATTGTTCAGCACGAATAAGGTCAAGAAAAACTCCACCCGCTACCCCTATGGCCATTCCAACCAATACATAAATAATGGTTATTTCCCATCCCACCAAACTCAACAACAGCAATACTGCCACTTCATTAATGAGTGGTGAGGTTAAAAGAAATGACATTGTAATGCCGACAGGTATCCCTGCAGAGGTGAAACCAAGAAAAACTGGTATGCTAGAGCAAGAACAAAATGGCGTTATAGCCCCGAATGTTGACCCCATGAGATAGCCAAAGAATTTATTATTTTTTGCTAAATAATCACGCACCCTCTCAATATTTAGTGATGCGCGAATAAGAGCAATAACATAAATCATCAAGACTAGTAGGAAGAATATCTTTGTTGTATCTTCGATAAAGAAGTGAACCGCTCCTCCCAGCTTGGAGTCTGGCACCAAACCAAATACCGAGTAAGCTAACCAATCAGCTAATTTTGTGAAGATAGATAACATAAAACCTCTCGGATATTGCCTGACGGCTTACTCTAAAGCCTATGGCCTTATATCACTTTTGCCGCTTAAGTCAAAAGGGCCGGTATTTCCCTAAACACACATAGTCTGACAATATTGATCTTAACCATGCTCTATTTAAAAAATATTTTATAAAATGTTCTTCAATAGCAACGGAGATAGATAGTGAGTGCTAATGAAATTTGCCATGTGGAGATGACTAGTTTCCATAATGAATTAGGCAGTGAAGACTATCCCTTTGAAAAAGATCGCTATTGGTTATTCACCTCAAAAGTCTGTCCCTTTGCCCATCGCACTGAAATAATGCGTGCCTTAACGGGGCTGACCGATCATATCGGCCTCACCATAGCCGGCGCAATACAGACAGAGCAAGGCTGGGATCTCGGCGGGCGTTATGAAAGTGCCGATAGCGCAGCTAGTCCAATTGCAGACATATATAGACTACCCGGCATCTATAAACTCGCCTCACCCGATTATCTCGGTCGTGCCTCGGTACCGGTCTTGTTTGATACAAAGACCAATACCATCGTAAACAATGAATCATCAGAAATCATCCGTCAATTTGATCAGGTAGCAACACAACACTTCGAGCACTCAACACTTTATCCAACAGATAAACAGATGCTAATTGGTGAATTAATTAACGAATTGGCTGATGAGTTAATCACCCCTATCTATCAAACAGGATTTGCAAAAGACCAAGCTACATACCAATTACATTTCGAAATGGTGTTTACCTATTTAACTAAACTCGATAAACGACTTGGTGAGACAGGCGCTTATATTGCAGGCGATCAACTCACCCTCGCAGATGTGCATGCCTATCCGCATTTGGCTCGCTTCGATGCGGCCTATCATTCGCTGTATCGTTTGAATAAAAACTTTATTCGTGCCTATCCAAATATTACGGACTACATGGGGCGCCTCGGTGAGATATCGGCCTTCGGGGACACATTAGATGTGCAGGCCTTTAAAGAAGGTTATTTCTTAGCATGGAATCAACCAACAGAAGGGTACTTTACGCCTGCAGGGCCGGAAGTTAACCCGCGTTCTGGCGTGGCAATCGCGCAGGCTACTTAAAACGCATCGAGTATAGACGGAATAAACGCCATTTTGAGCCCTGCCTACTACATGCAGAGTACTTTCTGCGGTACTGACAAGTTAACTGGAAGGTCTTACCCTGGGCGCTTAGCAACAAGCCGTCAGTGAGTTCTTATCTCAACATCGTGACGAGGTTATTGCTCAGTTCATAGAAGTAGAAAGCGGTAAACATGCTGAACAAGTTGTGATTAATACGACTTACATCAAGACGATAAGAACCCAATCATGCCTCTATTCTACTAGAGTAAATCATTACGTTTTTAAGAAAGATTTAACCTGCAATAGGCAACCTTTGACCGATACTCATGACCCACCGGTCCATCTATTAAAATATCCATCTTCAATCCTCTGCTTCATGTCCACTTCGGTCCAGCCGTTCTTCCTCGCTAACTAATTCATGAGCTTAGATTGTTTATTTATTTATAGAATTCTATAGTGCATTTATTGAAGCTGAAAACGAAGATCAAAATATGAATGCAGATAAACCACGCAAATATTCACAAAAAATCGTAGATGGTCCAGCTCAGGCTCCTAGCCGCTCTATGTTAAGGGCTGTAGGCTTTGGCGACGAAGATTTCAAAAAATCGCAGGTGGGTATTGCCTCAACCTGGTCAATGGTGACGCCATGCAACATGCACATTAATACCCTTGCAGAAGAGGTGGGTAAGGGCGTAGATAGCGCCGGTGCTAAAAGCGTGATTTACAACACCATTACCATATCTGATGGTATTTCCATGGGCACCGAAGGCATGAAGTATTCTTTGGTATCACGTGAAGTTATTTGCGATTCCATAGAGGCAGTATCGGCCGGCATGGGACATGACGGCATTATTGCTATTGGTGGCTGCGATAAAAATATGCCCGGATGTTTGATGGGTCTAGCACGCCTGAATCGCCCTTCTATCTTTGTGTATGGCGGGACGATTTTGCCTGGCGAAAACCACACAGATATCGTGTCAGTATTCGAAGCTGTCGGCGGTTATGCTAACGGCGATATCCCCATCACTCAGTTGGAACATATTGAAAAAACGGCGATCCCCGGTCCCGGCTCTTGCGGTGGTATGTATACGGCAAATACCTTAGCCTCAGCGATTGAAGCTTTGGGTATGAGCATGCCGAATAGTTCTGCGCAAAATGCGGTTTCAGATAACAAAAAACAAGACTGTGTTGATGCAGGAAAAGCTATTATTTACTTGCTCGAACATGATATTAAGCCGTCCGACATTATGACCAAAAAAGCATTTGAGAATGCGATTACGCTGATCATTACCCTAGGAGGCTCTACCAATGCAGTGCTGCATTTAATTGCGATGGCCGACGCCGTTGGGGTGGAATTGACATTGGATGATTTTGTACGTATTGGTGAAAAAACACCCGTGATTGCCGACTTGCGTCCAAGCGGTCAATATTTGATGTCTGAGTTAATTGCAATCGGTGGCATTCAACCTTTGATGAAGCGTTTGTTAGATGCTGGCATGCTGCACGGTGATTGCATGACAGTAACGGGTAAAACCATGGCCGAAAATTTGGCTGATGTATCTGATTATCCTAAAGGGCAGAATATTATTTTACCTTTTGATAAACCCATCAAAAAAGACAGTCATTTGGTGATACTCAGCGGTAATTTAGCGCCAGAAGGCGCGGTTTCAAAAATCACAGGAAAAGAGGGTTTAAGCTTTACTGGCACGGCTAAAGTGTATGACTCAGAAGAGCAAGGTTTTGCCGCTATTATTGATGGCCAAGTGGTAGCCGGTGACGTGGTTGTTATTCGCTACGAAGGCCCGAGAGGCGGCCCTGGCATGCGGGAAATGTTGAGCCCCACCTCTGCAATTATGGGCAAAGGTTTAGGCAACGATGTTGCGCTCATCACCGATGGTCGCTTTTCTGGCGGCAGCAGGGGTTTTGTGGTGGGCCATATCACACCTGAAGCATACGAAGGCGGTGCCATCGCGCTGGTAGAAAATGGTGATAGCATTACCATTGATGCGCAAAATCGTGAAATGACGCTCGATATCAATGATGAAGAAATGACTAGACGGAAGCACAACTGGCAACAGCCTGCACCAAAATATACCAGAGGATTGCTAGCAAAATATGCGAGAACAGTAAGCTCTGCTTCTACCGGAGCGGTGACTGATAAGCCTGATTAAACCGTTAGAACATAATCGATTGGTCGAAGGTTTAAGTCCTTCTGGGCCCACCATTTGATGCAGGCATCTTCCAATAGCAGACATACTCAAGTTTCAATCAAGCCTGACCCATTATTTGCTTCTATTTTCATAGCCAGGGAGGAACTCACTTCAGTCAAAAACCTCCTCTAGCACCTCACCCTGGGCCGCCGCTGGTGGTGTTATCGACAGAAGCCTAGCCAAGGTTGGTGCCACATCGACAATACCGACCGCCCTCTCTACCTGCTGGCTAGCGATCCCCTGGCCCACAAATATCAATGGCACATGAGTATCATACTGCCAAGGCGATCCGTGCATCGCAGCGATAGGTCCAGACTCAAACATAAACCAGTACGGTTGTTGCACCACGTAGATATGGCCGGATCGCTGGGGGTGGGTATTATTTTTTATTTGTTGCAGTACGGTGGTTTTTTCCAACCGGGACAACCCAGATCTGGACACTGCCACATTGATACCAGGGTGTTTGGCCAAAGCTAATGAGATCGCTTGCTCCACAAGCGGTACAGATTTCCCCGCTGCCGTAATTTTTTGTTCGTCCAAATAGAGGTAAGGGCGGAAAAAGAAGGTCGCCACCCCATCAATACCAAATTTCTGTTTACCAACGGTATTGGCAATCGTAGTTATTTCGTCAGGTTTGATTCTACCGACGTCATAACCCAACTCCGTCATATATTCAGGCATCTCCGCCATACCGTGATCGGCACTCAAGACAATCAGGGTGTTTTTCAAACCCACCGCTTTATCGACATAGGTAAACAAAGCTTCCAAGGTGCGATCAAGTTGTAGTACGACGTCTTCATTTTCCAAACTGGAGGGCCCAAAAAAATGATTAACCGCATCCACTCCGGAGAAACTTATTGATAGATAATCAGTGACGGCATCCTGCCCCAGATTCTCATTGGCGATAATAGTTTTTGCAAAATCCATCAATAACTGGTCTCCGATAGGGCTGACCAGCACCTGAGTATTAAATAACTTGTTACCGGCCTTGGCATAGGTATGAGGGAAAGTCCGCCCATACCCCCTAAGATCTGCCTCGTAGGGGCGGTCATCCTGCCCACCCAGCACATAGCGGGACTGATCCAGTAACAGTTGCCATTGTTGCTCGCCGTATTGCTCCGTATTGCGCTGAGCATTCCAGTCTTTAGCCCACTGTGGGTATTCGTCGTAGTAATACTTGCTGGTAACAAAATCACCGGTATCGACTGACATCCAGAAAGCTTTTCCCGTATGCCCAGCCATGGCAACCGCACTGCGATCCTTACCAGAAATTCCAAAAATCTTGGCTTTGCCAGCGGTGTGTACAGTGAGTGCATCACTGAAGGTTTGTACCAATAAAGCACGAGGCGAACGTCCATCACTGCGCGCCAATTTCTGAGATGGATCGACCTGCTCGCCCTTGGGAACATCATCACGAGTCGGTAACAATGGGGCTGCGGCGTCTTCAATGTTATAAGCCAGCTCGCCCGTCTTCGCATCAAACCAGACATTACCTGTCATACCGTGCGTGGAAGGATGGGCACCGGTTGCGAGGGTGCTGTGGCCAACGATCGTTTCTGTGTTGGCATGGCCGTAATGAGCGCTGCCGTAAACAGTGCCATTTTTCAGTAAATAATTAAAACCCGCATTAGCGAAATTCTTTTGGTACCGACTAAGCAAGTCGGCGCGTAAACCATCGACCGTAATCTGCAACACCAGTTTGGGGGGCTGTTCTGAAATTGCAGATACAGAGAATAAAAAAGAAAGCCCCATCAAAACTGCTGCAATAAAAGAGTGTTTTAATTTCATCAAATTTTCTCCTGCTGTAAATACCCCTTAACCAAGTTGCATA
>JAGPWA010000028.1 GCA_018066715.1 Porticoccus sp.
AATGGATAAAGCCGCACACGAAGGCAAGTGCGGTGAAGGAATGGATAAATCCGCAAAAGAAGGTAAATGTGGTGAAGGCAAGTGCGGAGCGAATAAAGGCAAGGCCATGAAGGAAGGTAAGTGTGGTGAAGGTATGGATAAAGCCGCACACGAAGGTAAATGTGGTGAGGGTATGAAAAAAGCCGCAGGGGAAGGTAAGGCTGCTATGGAAGGTAAGTGTGGTGGTAAAGAGTAATAGCCACTTCTGAGGTTTGATATGAGTAAAAGCCAATTCCCAGTGTTAGGCGCGGGAGTAGGATTGAGGCGGGCCCTGATGGGCCCGCTGTCTTCTGTGTCCACTGAACAGGTGGATTTTATGGAAGTGGCCCCAGAAAACTGGATTAACGTTGGTGGACGCTTCGGAAAGCAGTTTCGAGAATACACTGAGCGCTTTCCGTTTATCTGTCATGGTCTGTCTCTATCGATTGGTTCTCCAGCCCCTTTGGATTTTGAGTTGTTAGGGCAGATTAAACAGTTTATTCATGAGCATCAGATTCGCTGCTATTCAGAACATTTGAGCTATTGCAGTGACACTGCTCACCTCTATGACTTGATGCCAATCCCTTTTACTGAAGAAGCGGTTCGTTACACAGCAGATCGTATCCGGCAGGTTCAAGATTTTCTTGGCCAGCGAATTGCGATGGAAAATGTGTCCTATTACGGTGCCCCTCAACAGGAAATGGCTGAAATTGATTTTATCAATTCAGTCATAGAGCAGGCTGACTGTGATTTTCTATTAGATGTAAATAATATTTATGTGAACAGTATCAACCACGGTTACGACGCTGAGCAGTTCCTTCGAGGTCTGCCGGGTGATCGTGTTGTGTACGCACATGTGGCAGGTCATTATCAGGAAGCAGAGGATTTGCTGGTAGATACCCACGGTGCGGATGTTATTGACCCTGTTTGGGCGCTATTGGGTAAAGCGTATGAATTATTTGGGGTCATGCCGACTTTGCTGGAGCGAGATTTCAACTTCCCGCCAGTCAATGAGTTATTAGATGAAGTTGCACAGGTTAAGGTATTGCAGGCCGGCTATGCCCAGGCAAGCCCTACAATAGAAGATCAGTCTGAAGCGGGCAGAATTCAGTATGCCCGCTAACAGCTTTCAGCAGACTCAATATGACTTTGCTGCGCATCTTCGCGATCCATTAGTAAAGCCTGCCCCAGCCGATGTTGAAGATCGGCGGATGAAAATCTACCGAGACCTTATCTACAACAATATCGAGTCCTTTTTAAGCAGTGGGTTTCCTATTCTTCATAGTATTCTTGAAGATAGCTATTGGCACGACATGGTCAGAGAATTTGTTAGTCACCATCAAAGCCATACACCGTACTTTCTCGAAATTAGCCAAGAGTTTTTGCGATACTTACAGGAAGAGCGCGAAGCGCATTCTGATGATCCTGCTTTTATGCTTGAATTGGCCCACTATGAGTGGGTAGAGCTGGCATTGGATGTTTCAACAGCAGAGATACCCGAAGCATCAGCCCAAGCAGGGGACCTGTTATCCTCTGTACTTGCGGTATCACCACTGGCTTGGCGGTTATCTTACCAGTATCCAGTACACAACATTGGCCCTGAATATAGACCTGACAAGCCTCCTGAAGAGCCGACCTTTCTAGTGGTTTATCGCAATCGCGATAATAAGGTGAAGTTTCTTGAAATCAATGCAGTGACTGCACGCTTGTTACAGCTGATTGATGAGCAACCAACGACTGGAAGGACGGTGTTGCTGGCGATGGCTGAAGAGATGATGGTAGGTGACACTGATACCGTGATTAACTATGGTGAAGAGATTCTAACCAAGCTGTATTCACTCGATATTTTGATTTAATTCGTTTTTCTTCAACTTTTTCTTCTATAGTTTTATTTTTTTAACTATGGCACCGCACCCAATAAAAAAGCGACCCGATTGGGCCGCCTTCTGAAAACCATTCTGCCGTCGTTAAACGACACCTGATTTTCCATTATATTGACTAGAACTTTGTCTTGAGGTCGATCTGAAGACGATCGAAGTCAAATTCTTCGTCGCGGGTGAAATTACCGTATTCATTCGATAGGTAGGTAACCGCGAGTGCGGTGTTTTTACTTATGCCATACGCGGCTTTAAACATATGACCTTTGACATCGGTACCACCGCCACCAAAATCAGAGTCAGTAAATAATGCAAATACGGCATCGGCCTCTAGGTCTTGGTAGGTGTAACCGATTTGCCAGTCACCCTTGTTCTTAACTTTCCCAAACTTCACCCCAGTGGCATAACCGGTATCTTCGTCCGCATCATTATTTTTCACATAATCAGCAAAGAACGTGGTGGGGATCTCAGCAATTTTCGTGCTGAATTCGGCAAATAATTCCACAAGCTCATAATCGAATGCGTAGTTGCCACTTCCATCCAGAGTGTTACCAAATCCATTATCCTCGTCCCCGAGGATTTGCCCAACGTTTGTTGATCCTTCCAGAGGGATATAAAAATAGCTGCCGCCCACCTTAAATTTCGCGCTATCAGAAATTTCACCCCTATAGCCAAACTGGGCACCCATCATCTCTTCAGTATCTTTATCAGCATTGCTTCCATTGTCACTGTTTAGGAAGTGGTAACCAGCAGTCGCCCATATAGTGCCATTATCGAAAGCGACATGAGCACCTTCAGGGCGGTAATCGCCATCCCACATCAACCCGTTTTTACCGACTTTGTAGTAGGGGTTTTTAGTTTTACCACCGACAAGATGGAGATTCTCGGCAAACTTCCAGTCAATCCAGGCTGTATCTAGGTTGATGCCTTTGGTTGTGTTGGCGGAACCCAGTGTTTGGTTGCTTGAAACCGGGTCATCTGAGCCACTGGCCAGTCCAACACCCGCTTTAACGTCTTCACTGACTTGAGCCGTTAGGCCGATACGAGCACGAACACGATTACGCCTTCTCTCATCATCTTTTCGCTCATCATCAATGGTTTCATAGCGGTAACGAAAATCACCATTCCAAACAATTTTTTCAGCCCAAGAGGCTGACTTGGCAGCAACAGCAGTGGCTGTGCTTTCAGTTTTTACTTCCATTTGGTTCAGACGGTCGGTCAATGCAGCGATCTGACCTCTTAATTCATTCAGGGTAGCCTGGTCTGTGTCAGCAAACACAACAGGGCTTGTGGTAAGTGCAGCAACAGCTAAGTAAAGTGCAGTTCGTTTCATTTTTGTGACTCCAATCCTTATTTATGGGGTTGTGAGTAAGTAATTCATTTTATGGTGGTCGTAAGGTCCAATATGGCCGTTCCAACTGAACCGTGCGAGCATTGTCTGTGATCAACATGTCAGTTTTATGACGAAAATAGGACTCTAAATATGGATTGGGATGTAATTGAAGGCAATAAGTACTAAAAACGATAGCGGGGCATGATTTTCATGCTTATCTTGCGGTATACCTGAAAAAGCGGAACGTGTAGAATCACCAAACTTTGCTGTAACCATAAAAGCCATTAGAGCTATAACAATAGAAAACAAGGGGAGTTACCCAATGAAGTGGACAATACTGCTGCTGTCGGGAATATTACTGTCTAGCCAAGTGTTAGCTGAAACAACGAACATTCCTGAAGATCCGTGGGAAGGTTTTAACCGTAAAGTGTATGTTTTCAATGATACATTGGATACCTATGCGCTAAAGCCTGTGGCTAAAGGATACCGTGCGGTGACGCCTGATCCCGTTGAGGACGGTGTTGGTAGAATGTTCTCCAATCTTGGCGAAATCGTTAACGTGATGAATGACCTTCTCCAAGGTAAGTTTCGTCAGGCAGGGAACGACACAGGACGCTTCTTGGTAAACACGACCGTCGGCCTTGTTGGTTTCTTTGATGTTGCCCAGCATGCAGGTATGCCGAAGAGCGATGGCGAAGACTTTGGGCAAACACTAGGTGTCTGGGGTGTCAGCAGTGGCCCCTATGTAATGCTTCCCCTATTTGGTCCAAGTACTGTTCGTGATGGTCCCTCTAAAATTGTCGATCAGTTGGTCAACCCAATCAGCGAGATTGACCATGTACCAACCCGTAATGCCGTTTATGGTGTGAACGTTATTTCTGATCGTGCCGAATTGTTGAAAGCCGAAGAGTTGATTTCTGGTGATAAATACAGCTTCATTCGTGACGCTTATCTACAACGCCGTGAATATCTGCTCAATGACGGTAATGTAGAAGACGACTTTGGTGATTACGGCGACGAATAGTAAAGAAATTATTCGCAACTAGAACGACCAGGGATTGAGATACGGCGTAAACTGGACTTGGAGCAGGCCTTAAGGCTCTTGTGTCTCAATCCTGGATAACCTATGAAAAAGAACGGCAAACTTTTTATTGTTGCTGACAAATTAGATTATTGCCAGATATTGGAAGACCACTTGGCCGGAACGGGTTGGGTTGTCTCAAAATTTGATAACCCAGATGAAGCACTAGAAAAAATCAGGTTGGAACGCCCGGCTGTAGTAGTTGTTGACCTACCTCTTGAGTTTATGCAAGAAAAGTTTGGCCCGCTCCCAAGTCAGGATATTGATACGGCCTACGTGGCCATACTCCCCGAAGTTGATCCTCGAGAAGTCGCAAAGTTTTTTCATAATAATGCCTCAGATGTTTTGATAAAGCCTTTTGCGGATGAGAGATTTCGTCAGGCGATTGACCGTGCATCAAATCATAAAAGCCTGGTTGTTCAGAATCGTGAATACAGAGAACAGCTGGAAAAGGCCAATCGCAACCTAAAAGAAAGCTTCCGAATTCTTGAACAGGATCAAATGGCTGGGCGCCAAGTTCAAAATAGCCTGCTACCTGTAACCCCTATGACCCATGGTGATTACGAAATTGCTCACCATATAGAGCCCTCACTTTATCTTAGTGGTGATTTTGTTGGTTACAGCGTCATCTTCGATCGCTACATGGTCCTATATGCGGCTGATGTTTCTGGTCATGGCGCTTCATCTGCATTCCTTACAGTCCTGTTGAAATTTATTCTGAACCGTATTTTGCGACGGCATGTCACCCAAAATGACCATAAGGCTATTGCTCGAGCCCCAGAGGGTTTTATTGAGCATATTAATAAGCAAATTCTTGCTCTGGGGTTAGATAAACACCTCACCTTATTCTCAGCCTGTATTGATATGGAGCGAAATATTCTCCGTTATTCTGTTGCTGCTCATATGCCTATGCCGGTTTTTGTCACTAATGGTGATGTTCGGATACTCCCTGGTAAAGGTAAGCCCGTTGGTATCTTTAGTGATTGCTCTTGGGAGGTTCAGGAAATTGTACTGCCAGAAAAATTTGCTATGGTTATTGTGTCAGACGGTGTCCTTGAGGTACTGCCGGGAGATACGTTGAAGGCAAAAGAACAGTTTATTTCAGACACGATTGCTAAGTCTGACACCTCCATAGAATCTATCTGTGAGGGACTGGGTATCAATCAGGTACAGGATGCGCCTGATGATATAACTGTATTGACACTGCGCAGGGGGTATTGAGTGGCATCCGGAAAAATTATGGTATCCCAGCATGACGGCACTTATGTTCTCAAACTGGTGGGTGATGTGCGGGTTACCTTATGCACAACACTTAATAACTATATTGAAAGCATCTTTAAGGGCGGTAATGTCTCAGAGGTGATGGTGGATATGATTGATACTGAGGGTGTCGACAGCACGACGCTTGGCTTGCTGGCCAAGTTAGCCATTCACTGCAACAACAATTTCAAGATCAACCCAACTGTATTTTGTCCGGATGAAAGTCTATACCACACGCTTGATATTATGGGGTTAGATGATGTTTTCGATATTATTCAGGAGCCGCCAGGTTCCATGGAAGACTTTAAAGAGTTATCGACCACCTCTATCGATGAGAGTGAGGCCCGCCAGCGGGTGCTCGAGGCACACCGACTGTTGTCACAATTGAATGACAGAAATAAACAAGAGTTTGTCGATTTAATTCACACGCTGGAGCAGGGTGACTAACTAATCCCTAGTGATTAGTGCTGCTGCTTACCAGAGCTGTCTTTGTTGACTAAGTGTTTTGCGCGAATAAAATCAGAGTGTGATACATAAAGTAGGTCAGCAATTCGTCGAATCATCGCCTCTTCATGTTTATCCAGGTGGTCATCTGCATAAGCGACTCGCCACAGATTTTCAACGAGGCCAACCTTTTCTTCTGCTTTGAAGTGATCGTTGATTAGTCGGGTGAATTGAAAGAGAGAGGTCGCTTCCTCAACTTCCTGGTGAGCCAGTTCTATCAGTCGCTCAATTTCACCGTCACTTAATTCAAACTGTTTCTGTAGTAGTTGCTGGATAACATGCCTTTCAGAGCTTTCAAGTTGACGGTCGATAACCATTATTTCGACCATGAGTGAAGCGGCTGCTAGTTGCTGCTGGTGTTCGCTGCCACCCTCTTTATTCGCTATTTCTGCAGTAAAAAATTGTTTGAGGCGGTCTATCAATGAGTCAGCTCCGCTAGCATCTTTTCGAGCTTGGTTTGATCGGCCACAAAATGACGAATACCTTCAGCTAGTTTTTCCGTCGCCATTGCATTTGAATTCATTTGATAACGGAAAGCGGCTTCACCTTTGGTGTTGTTCTGGACAGGCTCGCCGGTATTACTAGGGTTGAGACTTCGAGGTAATTCATCATAGTCATTATTGAGCTCTTCTAGCAGCTGTGGGCTAATGGTTAATCGGTCACAACCCGCCAACGCTTCAATTTCACCCGTATTGCGGAAGCTGGCTCCCATCACGACGGTGTCGTAGTTTTGTTGCCGATAGAAATTATAAATAGTCTTAACAGAGACAACACCCGGATCTTCATGGGGCAGATAGCTAGGTTGACCACCATTTGCTTTGTGCCAGTCTAGAATACGGCCCACAAAAGGTGAGATCAGAAAAGCGCCTGCATCAGCTGCAGCTGCAGCTTGTTCAAAACTAAACAACAGAGTGAGATTACATTGAATGCCCTCTTTCTCAAGTTGCTCGGCGGCACGGATCCCTTCCCAGGTGGAGGCTATTTTTAACAAAATTCGACTGCTGTCTATGCCAGCCTGTTGGTAGCGTTCAATTAAGCGTTTGCCGCGTTGTACTGTACTCGCGGTATCGAAAGAAAGGCGGGCATCAATTTCAGTCGAAACCCTTCCTGGCACCACTTGAAGAATCTCTCGGCCAATTCTAACAGCCAGCTCATCCATACTGTCTGACAGCAAGTCAGCAGCGCCACGATGTTGTGCCGCATCAATACTCTTGCGTAACAGGGGTTGATACTGAGGCAGTTGAGCGGCCTTCAGTAACAGCGATGGATTCGTTGTAGCATCTATAGGCTGGTACTGGCGTATGGCCTCAATATCACCCGTATCGGCGACAACGACGGTCATCTCTCTAAGTTGATCTAACTTGCTTGGTTTCATATTACGCAGTTCTTTGTTTATCGGTTGTTCATAGCACTCAAGGCCTGGAGCAAAACGTCAGTGTCAGCACCAGGAAGGTGTGCGTTTTCACTGATGTGTCGGCGGAATTTCCGTGCACCAGGGACACCCTGGTACAACCCCAGAATATGTCGAGTCATATGGCTTAATTTAATGCCTGATTCTAGTTCCCCTCGGACAAAGTTGGAAAACTGTTCCAGTACTTGTAGTCGAGTGGGTGGTGAGCGATCGCTATGGTATATCGTTCTGTCCACATCAGCCAGTAAGTAGGGGTTGTGGTAAGCCTCTCGCCCCATCATTACACCATCAACATGGTTCAGATGATCCACGGCTTCATCGAGTGTTTTGATACCCCCATTGATAATGATTTCAAGCTCAGGAAAGTCCTGCTTAAGCTGGTAAATTCTATCGTAATCGAGAGGAGGGACCTCCCGATTTTGCTTGGGGCTCAACCCTTTCAGCCAAGCTTTACGAGCATGAACAATAAAGGTTTGGCAGCCTGCTGCGGCTACGGTACCAATAAAATCACAGAGAAACTGATAGCTGTCCTGTTCGTCAATGCCGATACGGTGTTTGATCGTAACGGGGATATTACTAACACCCTGCATAGCTTGAAAACAATCTGCAACCAATGAGGCATCCTTCATTAATGTTGCGCCAAACTTTCCAGATTGCACCCGATCGCTTGGACAGCCACAATTTAAGTTTATTTCATCGTATTGGTAGTCGCTGGCAAGACCTGCGCATATGGCAAGTTCTTTGGGGTCACTTCCACCCAGTTGAAGGGCGATGGGATGCTCACTTTCATGATAGTGAAGATGTCGATATTGATCACCATGAATCAATGCACCCGTGGTCACCATTTCCGTGTACAGCAATGTTTCCTTGCTCAATAAACGATGAAAATACCGACAATAACGGTCGGTATAGTCCATCATTGGGGCAACTGAAAAACGACGGCTAATCGATGTAGAAGCCGTGGTGCTGTGAGTGGACATAATAGTGTGGGGCTGCTCGTCGGTAGAACGCACCATTATATCGGGAAATTATATAAAATTACTGCATTGGGTAAGTAAAGTTGACGTGCTAGCATAGCCCTATAGATGTCACAATAATCTCAAACAAGAAGCATCCATGAATAAGCCTGGAAAAGAAGCATCCATGAATAAGTCTGAAAAGGAAGTAGACGTTCAGGGGACTGTCGATTCGATAGCATCCCATGGATTAATGGAATGTCTGTTGCTGTTGGCCAGTCTTGAAGGTCGGCCTACGTCAGTAGCAGCAATATCATCTGGTCTTCCGTTGGAAGATGGAAAGCTCACCCCTTCTTTATTTAATCGCGCAGCCAACCGAGCAGGGCTCGCTTCCATTTTACTCAATAGAGAGCTCGATAAAATACCGCCTGAAGTTTTGCCCGTTATTCTCGTACTCAAGAATGGGGATGCCGTCGTACTGTCTGATATCAATGCAGAATTAGGGATCGCTGTACTGATTGATCCAGAAACCCATCAGCCTATTCAGGTCGATTTTGAGCAACTACTAGAAAGTTACAGCGGTCATGCCTTTTACTTAAGGCCGATGCAGCAGTTTGACTCTCGTACACCAAAGATCTATCACAATGGTCACGACCACTGGTTTTGGGGTGTGTTGAAGAGTTCATGGAAAATATACCGTGACGTACTGGTAGCCTCTTTTTTGATCAATCTATTTGTGTTGGCCCAACCTTTGTTTGTTATGAATGTATACGACAGGGTCGTGCCCAATAATGCGGTTGAAACACTCTGGGCTTTGGCTATCGGTGTAGTGATTGTTTATTTATTTGATTTGGCGTTGAAATTGTTGCGAGCCTATTTGGTAGAGCTTGCCGCCAAACGAACAGACGTCGTGCTATCAGCACAGTTATTTGAGAAAGTCCTGAATTTAAAAATGTTGGTGCGACCAACATCTACCGGTGCGTTTGCCTCACGACTTCACGATTTCGATATGCTTCGAAATTTTGTCACCTCGTCTACCATGCTCACATTAATTGACTTGCCCTTTGTCATCTTGTTTTTGGTGTTTATCTTTTACCTTGGAAGTTGGCTGGTCGTTGTTCCAATTGTCATCTTTCCTATCGGCTTATACATTGCCTATAGAGCACAACAAAAATTGCGGCCAACCATTGAAAATGTGATGCGTGGTAGCGCCAAGAAAAATGCTACGTTGATTGAAAGCTTGGTAGGTATTGAAACAATTAAAACCATGGGTGCTGAAAGTCAGGTCCAAGGGGATTGGGAACAGTCGGTTGGCTATGTTTCTCAATGGAGTCTTCAGTCCCGTATTATCTCTAACGGCGCATTGCAGACAGTGCAGTTCCTCCAGCAAATCGCCATGGTGGCCATCGTGGTGGTGGGTGTGTACCTGATTTCCGATCAGAGCCTGACACTGGGCGGACTTATTGCCTGTGTGATTCTAAACGGTAGGGCGTTGGCGCCAATGGGTCAGGTGGCTAGTTTGCTGGTGAGTTACGATCATGCGGAGGCCACACTGAAATCACTGGATGAAGTGATGAAGCTTCCTGTAGAGCGTGAGCCGGACAAGCGTTACCTTCACCGTCCAGTATTTGAGGGTAAAATTCAACTTAAGCAAGTGAGTTTTACCTACCCAGAGCAACCTATGGCAGCACTGGAAAATATCAATATAACGATCAATGCCGGTGAGAAAGTTGGCATCATTGGTAGGATCGGTTCGGGTAAGTCGACTCTCGCCAAAATGTTAATACGCCTTTATGACGCATCTGATGGTTCTGTGTTGATTGATGGCTTTGACGTTCAACAGTTAGACCCTGCAGACCTCAGAACGAACCTTGGTTTTGTTGCCCAGGATGCCAAGTTGTTTTTTGGTACGGTGCGCGAGAACATTACCTTTGGTCTCAACGCGGTATCTGATGAAGATGTGGTTGCCGCTGCAACCAAGGCGGGCATTCTTGAATTAGTGAACAGCCATCCCCTCGGGTTTGAAATGCCCGTTGGTGAACGGGGAGAAACTTTGTCGGGAGGGCAGCGTAGCGCCATTTCCCTATCCAGGATATTCCTAAGGACCCCAAAAGTGTTATTGATGGACGAGCCAACAGCTGCCATGGATCAGGGTACTGAAGAGAAAATGCGTCAGCAAATCAGGACTGAGTTTGCTGACAGCACGTTATTACTGATTACGCATAAAATGAATATGCTAGATCTGGTTGATCGTCTTATTGTGATGGATCGTGGAACAATTGTTGCCGATGGCCCAAAAGCAGAGGTTCTTGAGGCCTTGAAGACGGGTTCAGTAAGGGGCAAATCCTAATGCTGGACAAACAATTAGATAAAGTAAGGAAGCAGTTTAATCAAACGCCTTCCACCGATTTAAAGTACATGTCTTATTCCTCAGAGGCGGTGTTGAAGCAATCGCCTTTGATCGCTCAGTCACTGCTGTGGGTTATTGCTGCGTTTATAGTGATCATGATGACGTGGGCCAGTCTAGCCATTGTGGACGAATTTACTCGAGGTGAGGGGAAAATCGTTCCATCCAGTGATTTGCAAGTTGTTCAAAACCTTGAAGGCGGAATATTGGCTGACTTGATGGTCTCCGTAGGAGATATTGTCGATCGAGGTCAGCCACTGTTACAGATTGACGATACTATTTTTGCCTCTACCTATAGAGAGCGATCACTTCAGGCGGAACAATTTATCGTCAAAGCAGCAAGGCTGCGTGCTGAAGCCAACAGTAGTGACTTCGATCTAGAATTATCAAAGCTCAATGGGGTTCGAAATAAAGCGTTAGTGATCAGTGAGCGGGCCTTGTATGACTCACGTAAAGAAGAGCACCTCTCCGAGTTGGAAATACTCAATCAAAAGGCATCCCAGAAAAATCAGGAGCTTTCCTCTGCCAAGGTTAATCGGCAAAGCCTCTCAGGCAGCTATAATTTTATAAAGCGTGAGCTGAACATTACTCGTCCTTTAGTATCCGAGGGCGCAGTCTCGCGTGTCGAGCTGCTTAGGCTGGAGCGTCAGGCAAATGATTTAAAAGGGGAGCTGGGTCAAGCAGCCATACTGATACCTCAACTTGAATCTGCCTACATAGAAGTGAAGAAAAATGTAGAAACTCACACGCAGAGCTTTGCCAGTGAATCCAGGGGGGAGTTGAATGAGATCATGTCCGAACTGGGGCGTATTCAGCAAAGCAATGAAGCGCTGGAAGATAGAGTGGAGCGCACCATTGTCCGCTCACCGATGAAGGGGACAGTGAAGCAACTTAAAGTGAATACCATTGGCGGTATTATTCAGCCGGGTATGGATTTGGTAGAAATAGTACCTTTTGACGATTCCCTGTTGGTCGATGCTCGTGTCTTGCCATCAGATATCGCCTTTATTCACCCTGAGCAGCATGCCACCGTGAAGTTTACCGCCTATGATTTCTCCATACATGGAAGCCTGTCGGCTAAAGTCGTCCATATCAGTCCAGATACCATCATCGATGAAGAGGGCGTTAGTTATTATCAGGTCAGGCTACAGACAGAAGATAATCATTTAGGCAATGAAGATGAGCCTTTGCCCATTATTCCGGGCATGACCGTCCAAGTGGATATTTTGACCGGAAAGAAGACTATTCTTGATTACATCCTCAAGCCGATTTTAAAGACCAAAGAATTGGCTTTTCGTGAACGATAATAAGTAGTTATTGCCTTGTTATTACTAAAAACATCGATTATCTTGCATTTACCTAGGAAAATATCCTAAACGGTAATTAGTCGCCCCTAAACGGTAACCTAGTTCTCTTATTAATGTGATACAAATCACTATAGAGAAACTGTTAAATTTTAGGGGCATTAAAAACGAAGCTTTTTGGCAGTAAATATAGATAAAAGCTTTAAAAATATGCTCCACAGCATTTTCAATAAACTTACGTTTATAAAGTTTTGCTGGGGTTTGTGTAAAACCAAGTCGTACCAGGAAGGGAACCAATTATGTTACAGCGAAATATATTAGCAGTCCTAATCGCGGGGGTCGCAGGGCTTTCGTTTCAGCTTCAGGCTGGCACCCTCGATTTACGTGATGCTATATCACAAACCATTCAATCCAACCCAGAAGTCCTAACTGAGTTGCGTGAAGTGGACGCACGTGAACGCCAAGTGAGAGAAGCATTAGGTGCTTACTACCCCACGGTTGATTTGTTAGCCGGTTTTGGCTTTCAAGAGCGCGACCCTACGGCGGAACAAAAAGTAGCCGGGGGGCGTAATGAGCTGGAGCGTAGTGAAGCTCAGTTGAATGTTCGCCAGCTGGTATTTGATGGGTTCAGTACGACCAATGAGCACAAAAACCAACAAGCTCGGCATGATAGCTCTACTTTTCGTGCATCATCAGTGGGTGAGAACATTGCTCTGAAAGTAGCTCGAACCTACCTAGATGTGATGAAACAAGAAGAAATTCAGACGTTGGCTAATCAAACCTTCGACACACACCAAGAAATCTACGACCGAATGAAAAAGCGTTTTGATTCAGGTGTAGGAAGCCGTGCTGACCTAGATCAGATTTCTGGTCGTCTTGCTTTGGCTAAAACCAATGTAATTAACCAAAATGCAAATGTGTTGGATGCTAAAACAAACTTCGCGCGTGTGGTGGGCCGTTTTCCAGCACAGGGCGAGCTGACTCATCCTGGAACGTATAAGAAATACTTGCCAGCTTCTTCTGATGAGGCGGTAGAAAAAGCAGTGTCAAATCATCCGCTGCTGAAGTCATCTGTCTCTGATATCGAGGCTGTGAACTACAGATACGAGCAAACCAAGAGCGCCTTCTACCCACACTTTCATGTAGAAGTCGAGCGTGACCTCAATGACAACATTGACGGTGTTGAAGGGCAGATCGATGACTTAAAAGTGATGTTGCGTATGCGCTACAACCTGTTCCGTGGCCGTTCTGATGAAGCGCGTACCCAACAGTTCGCTCACTTGTTAGAGAAGTCCAAAGAAATTCGTAACAACACGCATCGTCAGGTTGAACAGGAAACACGCTTGTCTTGGGTTGCCTATGAAGCCATTCGTGATCAAATACCGTCGCTGGAAGATTATGTTAGAGATTCCCAAGCAACGAAAGAAGCCTACGTGAAACAATTCGATCTGGGTCGCAGAACATTGCTCGACCTCCTAAATACCGAAAATGAAATGATTTCTGCAAGAGAAACTCTTGCAGCAGCGCAGCACGACACACTGCTAAATGAGTACCGTTTGTTCCATGCAATGGGTGAACTACTCTTTACTGTAGGTGTTGAACTGTAAAAACACAGCACGTCAAAACTAGAGTGCTATTGAAGAACTAAGTAAAACTGGAAGGGTGAAACAGATGGACGATCAAGTGAAAGAAACTGTTGTTGAGTCAAACGAGAGTGCACAGGCCGTAGGGTTTGTTACCTCCACCGAGGGAGCGACTATTGTTGTCATTTCTGCGGATGGCTCCATCCGCGAGCTTAACCCCGGTGACCCTCTCCATGAGGGGGATGTTCTTCAAGTAACAGACGGCGCTCATGTTGTACTAACCTTTGCTGACGGCTCGGTTCGTGAGTTATCCAGCGGTGAGAGCTTCCAGCTCAGCCAGGGTAACTTCACGCAACTAGCCTTGTCGGATTCCGAAGAGGAAAATCCTGAATTTGAAGACCTCTTGGCATCACTTGAAGCCGGTGAAGATATTTCTGAAGATCAAGAAGCTACCGCGGCGGGTGAAAGTGGTCCCGCTGGTGCTGCCTCAGCAAGTGGCGGTGGACAACTATTCTCGTTACTTGGATCTGCAGTGACGCCTACTGCGGGTATTGATCCTGACTACACACCACCACCCTTGCCTGATCCTACAGCGGATATCGATGTAAATCCGGACAATACTCCGGTGCTTAGCGTTTCAGTAGAAGTCGAGATCGATGTAGAGACGCCTCCCGGTGAAAATCCTCCCACTGACCCAAATCCAAGTTACCCCGTTATTGTGAGTGGTAATGCAGCTTCAATTTTAGAGGGAACAAATGGTGAAGAGGGCAGGGAAGTTACGTTCCTGTTAAGTTTAAGCGAGCCATTTGATCAAGATGTCGATGTCACGTATAAATTGAGTCCTAAGGTTGCAGATAACCCTGCAGATAACCCTGAAGATTGGTTGTCAGGCGATTTGATTAATACGGTGACGATTCCAGCGGGTGAGACCACTTTCCCAGTAACTGTAACTATCGTCCAAGATCATCTAGATGAAGATAATGAAAAGTTCGAGATTGTTATTCTTGAGGCGACCAATGCAACGATTAACCCCGATGCAGATACAGCGACAGTCACCATTTTTGATGATGATACGACGCCCGTTGCTCAGGCCGATACCAACTTTGTAGATTTAGATGCTGAAGAAATCTATGAAGATCAAGAGCTGCAGCCTTATCGTGGTGTTGATTTCACTGCTTTCCCTAGTGTTACCGGAACAGATGGGGCATATGGAGAGGACCTACCTGCATCCACGAGTGGCAATGTGCTAGAAAATATTGACCACACGTATGACCCTACTCCCGGTGAAGACGGAGATGAAGAAGTTTTCGCAGATGCACAAGATACCGATGAAGATGGCGACATAGTAGTTGTTACCGGTGTAGTTGCTCATGGCGAAGATGGTGCATTAGGGGGCGGTGATGATACCGTCGGTACAGTTGGTGATCCACTAGAAGGTAAATACGGCACATTAACGTTGCAAGACGATGGTGAATATATCTATGTTGTTGATGGAGAAGCAACAGATGGTCTTTCTTCAGATCAAAAAGTACTAGATTCTTTCACTTACACAGTGACCGATACATATAACCAACCACAAACAGCGACACTAACGATTACTATTTTTGGTGGCAACCAAGCTCCAGAAGCTGTTTCAGACACCAACTGGGCACAGGAAGATGTGTCGGATGCCAGCGGTAATGTACTGGTCACCGCCGCACACAATGGTGCACCGGATGCCGGATCACGCGGTGATGTGGTAGATACCGATGTCGATGGTGATGCGCTAACGGTCACCAACATTGCGGATGCTGATGAAGATCTAGCAGTAGCGGCAAGCACCACTTCAGCCGATGGTACGGTTGTGACGGGCGCTTACGGTGCCTTAACGATTGGTGCTGACGGTAGCTACAGCTACATTCTTGATGATGCGGCTATCCAGGCGATGGATGATACGGAAACAGCGGATGACGTGTTCACGTACACCGTCTCGGATGGCAACACCACTAATACCACCACCTTAACGATTACCGTATTTGGTAGTAATGATGCACCGGTAGCGGTAGCAGATACCAACTGGGCCCAAGAAGATGGCGCAGATGCCTCGGGTAATGTGCTGCAAGACCTGAATCATGCGGGTGCGCCTAGCGGTGCTTTTG
>JAGPWA010000031.1 GCA_018066715.1 Porticoccus sp.
CCATACCGAGGCGTCAGAGGGTGAGGCCAGCACTCTGATACTTCCAATGTCAGCCTGTAACGAAATCGTCAGTTTTTCAGTTTCTCCCGGTTCCAGGGATAGGGAGTGTTTTTTGGTGTTATAGCCATTAAGGAAGAATGATATCTGGTGTTTCTCACTGGCTGCCACCTCCAGAGTGATGGGTGTGGTGCCACGATATTGCCCATCAACGGTGATGGTTGCCCCCGAGGGGATAGAGGTAGCTTCGATCACGCCATCGGCTGGTTCCAGGATGATTTCTGGGGCTACCAGTGTTTCACCTGCAGACACCTGTAACGCTTTACTCCAGGGTTTGTAACCCATCAATACGACACTCACCGTCTCACCAGCGGTGAGGAGTTCTGTGGTCAGTGGTGTATGACCACGAGGTTCATTGTTGATGGTGACTGCTGCATTGGACGGCATGGAGCTGAGTTGAACCTGCCCCCAAGCTGGGTTGAGGTCAACGTTAAGTGTCTGGCTGTGGTCCAGACCTTCGATATCAACACTGGACTGGTAAGTGAAGTAGCGTGGAACCCGGATTTCGAGTTGGTGGTTACCCGGCGATAGAGGCGTGGCCGTCATAGGGCTGATGCCCACCTGTTGCCCATCAATCAATATTTCAGCACCGACAGGGCGGGTGCTTATTTGCAGATGCCCTGGTTTTTTCTCCAGTGTCAGCGGCAATAACTGGTTGTCGTCTTCACTGACGATAAATGACTGCTCTAGATCCAAGTAACCCTCTGATGTGGCGGCTAACCGGTATTCGCCCGGTCTGATCAGGTAGTGATCGGCTAGTTCAAACGTGATGCCGCCTTCAATATCTATCTTTGCTATGTCTGGCTCTATGCGGATAACCACCGATTTAGCCGTTAGCAAAAACCACAGTAGTAGCAGGCTGGTTAGTAACGCCAGTCCAGTCATAATGGCTATTGGGCGAAGTGTGAAGGTGGACCGTTTGACCGTCCCCTCCATTGGGGTGAACTCAACTGGAGCTATGGGTGACTCATCCTGAGTTAATTTGCTCTTGTTGGTCACGATACCGGTTCCTTGCAGGCCACGATCACAGGGTTGGGTAACCCCTTTGATGTCACTTGAAACTCAATGCGTACATCGCGATAGCCAGGTCGGCTGCCCTGCGCCACATAGTTACCTGGGGTGAGAGATAAACTTTTTTGGTCAAACTGCCCAAGCTCTCCCACTTTAAACAGGGTGACGTCAGTGTCATTGTCAGATCGTAGTTCAACAGTGACAGGGATGAGAGCATTTTTTAGTAGTTGGTCAAGCTGGCTAATCTGAGCTTTAAGCTGGGGGCCCGGCGATCTTATACCTTGGGCATCTGCGAGTAATTGCAGGCCATGCTGATAAACTCCAGTGGAGGCCAGCCGTAAGGGTTTGCTAATAATCGTCTGAATACCGTCACTGAGTTCTGCTCGGGCTGAACTGCGAATTTGCCCCATTTTTGCATCAATCACCGAGCTGTCTCGGCCGAGGATACGGGTATAGATGTCCTTGGCCTTGTGCCATTGTTCTTTGGATTCAAGTGCTGAGCCTTGGGCCAGCTGCGATTGGGTGGTGCGCTGGGCCGCAGCATTGTTTGCTTGATTCAGGCCGGAGCGCGCTCCTTTGTGGCCAGGGTGTAGTTTTAACGCTTCATTAAATGCTTTGCTGGCGGTATTGAATTGCAGGCTATCCAGTGAGCTGTAACCCCGGCTCATGGCGTTGTTGAAATCTCTTTCTTTGATGAGGCGGGTGGTTATCTCTACGCCGTTTATGACCATTGGGTGCTGTGGGTCCAGTCTCAGGGCTTCTTGGAAAATTGTCTGTGACTGTTCCAGCTGTTGTTGCTCTAGAGCAACATTGGCCTGGCTGAGTAAGATCACTACTTGATCCAATGTGGCTGTTCTGTCGATGCCTGTTTTTGCTTCACTGTTGCCGGGGTCAATGGCCAGGGCGAGCTCATAGTGTTGTAGAGCCACGCTGGCATCTCCCTCAGTTATGGCAATTTGCCCATTGACGAGAGCTTTGGAGAGTTCATCGGGTATGCGTTTTTCTAATGCAGTGAACTGACTCAGTACCTCTTGATAGGCGGTCTGTGCCTCTAAAAATTCTCGCTGCCGATAAAGGCTGTCGCCATCGGCGGCTTGGTCCAGGGCCGACTGGAATGCCTGTTCATCCCAAAGGCGGATATTTTTCTTTTCAAGAAAATTTTGTTTTTCGAGAATTTGGCTAAGGGTATCTTGGGCGGCCCGACGAGCCTTGGATAGCTGAGCATCTTTAAAAGGTGACTCTTTAAGGCTGGGTAGTTGAGCCTCTTGTGGTTTGATAATCACAGTGGGTGTTTCAGCCGGCTTGATCAGCAGGGGGAGAATGAAAATAATAGCCAGGGCCAGAAGAATACTGATGACCAGAGCAATATAGGTCATCGGCTGTTGTTGCCAGGGGAGCGTTTTCTCTCTGACGGCGTTAGCAGGTTGGGTTAGGGTGATATCCGCTGGCTTGATCGGATCAAAGCCGTTATTGCTTTCCATTGTGATTAGATTCCACCGCGCTCAGCTTGATAAATATCTCGTAACAGTGCTTTCCACTGAGCGTACTGGGCTTCCACATTACCTGTCAGAGTGATGGTGCGGTTTTCCAGCTCGATGACGCGAGGTTCAACAGCTGCCTCGAGAGATTGCCCCAGTTCGATTAAGGCATCTTCGTGAATTTGTAGCTCGGCTCTTTTCGAAAATCCACTCTTGATCAGTAATGCTCCTGCGCCGATGGATACAGCTGCGGCAGACTGAGCGGAGCCATTATTGCTTCCGGCGGCAGCGATGCCGCCCAAGATGGCGACAATACCACCAACTGTGCGGTTGAAGGACTGACGTTTGAGTTCACGTACGGCTTCTAGCTCTTCATGGCTGGCCATTCGCCATGCTTGGTACGGTTTATTCATTCTGAGAGAGAAAGCATCATAGTACTCTTGCATGGTGTCGATATAGAGATAATCTCGCTCCCGGATACGTTCGATACGCAGAAGCGTGGGGTCATTTCGTGCGGGTAAGCTAAGTATCTCCAGTTGGCCACCGGGGGTTTCTTTAATATGGTCACTAAACGCCTCGGGTGAAAAATCACGGGCAAAACGTAGAGAAGAAATAGTGCGCAGTCTTTCGGCATCGTCCGCACTTAATTGTTGGTTGTATTGCAATAAATCATTGGCAATACGGTTGAATAATCCCTGAAAAGGGTCTCGTTTTGTTTGTCGGCTACTGTCGTAGGCGTACTGCCCTATCGTTTCACTGTAGGACTTTTTATACCAGTGGCGATTACTGGAATCAGAAACACTGATATCCAGAGTTAGAGTCTCGCCGTCGGAATGGATAATTGTTCCGTCCACATAAACATCAACGATGGTCTGGCGGCTAGGTACTGCTCGTACAGCACCCCAAGCATTGGTTTCTTGAAGGGTAGTAGCCAGCTTGTTGGGCAGGTATTGAGCTTCTGCATTGCGTACTGCTGGTAGTACGGTGATGTCATCGTCATCAGTATCATCTAGCCCCGGGTCAAATGGCAGGATGGCGATATCCAGAAGCTGTGATTCTTCCACTTGAACAGTTTGTTGTTGTAGAGGTGTGATTACCGTACTGGTAACACGCTGACCACCACAGGCAACCAGTACTGATGAGGCTAGCAAGAGCGTTAACCCTCTGAATAGATACCTTATAGAAATAGACAATGCTTATTGGCCTCGTTTGTATTTGCGGTATTCTTCCCAGAGTTTTTCACGTAACACGGGGTCTTTTTCATTCAGAGCGGCTTCACGAATTTGTCGAGCGACGATATCGTCATCACTCCCATCGGATACATCTTCAGGAGCCTGATTATTTGCAGCATTACCTCTAACGCCATTACGGGAAACAATGGAGCCATCTCCTGCGCCGCGAGCGGTTGAGGTGGCATCATCTCCTCTGGCATCACCTCCTGTTGTTGGTGATGAGGCTTGTTCCTGCCCATCTGAGCTTTCTGAAATATCCGCTTCTTCAAATAAGGGTTCGTCGTCTCCCCAAGGTTCATCATCTTCGGGGAGGTCGTTTTCTGTGGCCTGAGCGGCGACCCTCTCATTAATAATCATGCTGTCAAACACAGCGATGGATTCATCCAGTTGCTCGTCCAGTACAGCCACAGCTTCGCCGTCACTTAAAATTTCATCACTTGGCGTCGACGAAGTAGGAGGCTCGTCGATCATACTATCTTGCTCAGGCTCTTCGTTGCCAGATGACGGTTGCCCAGCGCTGTTTTCGGATACGCTGTCGACACTGCTAGAAGTGCTTTGGCTGGCCGGTGACGCTGTTGATGTGCTGGACGATGACGTGCTTGAAGAGCTGCTATTGGATGACGCGCTCTGACAGCTGGACAGTAGCAAGGCAAACACACAGGCTAAAAGCCCATATTTGAAAAATGATAGAAATCTGTTTTGAGCTCCTGCGTACTTAACTGTTTTCATTTGGTATCAGAACTCTAACTGGGAATGCATTTGTTAGTACGGGAAGCCCGCTCTCAAAACGAGGTCGAAATTTTCGTGAGTGTATGATGTTTGTTGCACGGGATTCAAATTCACTCGCTTCTTTGGGGTAAACCTTTTTAACTTTGATGTTGGTTGCTCTTCCTTGAGGTGTCACGTCAACGGATAAATCGATATAACTATCAAACGTGGTTGTATGGGCTGGCGCTACAGGGTTAGAGTCGTCTGCCATTGTTTTTGTCGATGAGGTTGCTCTGGTTGATGGTTGATTTTCGCGTTTTGGTAACATTATTGGCTCACCAAACAAGTTGTTCAAAACCACTTGTTTTTGCGTATCACCTTCGATTATTTGATGAGCTTTCTCGTATGCCTGTATTGCCTGTTTTTGGTGCCCAAACAGTAAATACCAGTCACCAAAATCAGCATAGGACTTAGCTTTGTCACTGGGCGCCACCTGAGTGTTATTGCTGAGGATCTCAAGTATCTGATTATGCGCTTTGCGCCCACGGGTGTAATGGCTCCCTCTGCCCAGCATGTAGGCACTGGTAGTTCCTGTACCAAGGGGACGATAGCCAAAGGGCTTCAATGAGCCAAATTCCGAGAACTTGGGGTAGAGGCTTTGGTGCAGGGCGAAGTAATAACTGGTGATGGCCATTTTTCTCAATGGATTGATGAGTTCAAGGTTGGATGGACCGTGGTGTTGGGTGGTGAGTTCAATGGCAGTAGCATAAAGATCAAAAGCGGTGCTGATGTGGTAGCCATCCTCGCGTTGCCTCGAGGTGGCGTAGGTATCCAGATGCCATTGACCAATCTCATCCAGCAAAGGTATCAGTCTGGCATTATTTCGGCCATAGGTTTTTAAGTGAATCCAGAGTAGTTTCTCGTAATTTTCAGAAGCTTCTCTGATGCTCCCTTGCTTTTCGTTGCTTTCGGCCAACCCTCGTAGCATGGGCGCTTGTGACAGGCTGTAGACACCATTGTTGACACGTTGGAGGTGAAGAGACTGTTTGTAGGCATGAATGGCCTCATTGTATTGCAAGTTGGCTTGAAGAATTCGCCCCAAGCTGTAGGTCATTTCGGATAACTCGAGATCATAGGGCCCCAGCTCAATTTCTTTTTTCTCAATTGCTGCATGGTAGTTTTCCAGAATCAAGCTAACATCAAGGTCCCTGGTGAGGGGGACTGCTGATGCACTTGTTGTCTCATGACCTTCAGTATCCAGCTCCTCGCCCGTGGTTGGAGAATCGGCCAAGGCAAATGATGGCAGACACACAACCAACAGTACGGCGAGCGTTGCTTTTTGGGAAAAGCCCATATGTCCAATGCCTGTTGATGAATAGAAGTCCTTAGAGGGGGTTGGTGGCAGATTGTTCCATGCGGTATGTTACACCATCATTCCAACCAAAATAGCCAAGTGTTATTTATCAAATTGACTCGTACCAGTATAGCGTTGCTGGCATTAAAAAATGAGGTGAACATACAAAAATGCTGTTTGAATTATGGAATGTGATCGCGCCGGTGTTGGTTTGCACGGCGATAGGGGTTTTTTGGGGACGTTCTTCCACACCCTATGCCGCAGAATTTGTCAGTCGGGCCGTGATGAATATTGGTGCACCGTGCCTGATTGTATCTACTATTAGTCAGGCAGAAATCTCCGGGCAGGGATTTGCTCAGGTTGCCTTGGCAGCATCATTGATTTTTATTGGAACAGCGGCCTTGGCGGTGCTTGTTATTCGCTATTCTGGCGGCGATGTTCGCTCATTATTATCAGCAGTGGTCTTTCCCAATAATGGCAATATGGGGTTGCCGCTGTGTTTATTTGCCTTTGGTGAGGAAGGGCTGGCATTGGCATTAGCCTTTTTTCTCGTACAAATGACCGCATTAATGACCGGTGGTGTCGCGTTAATGTCACGTGCTAACACAGGGCTGGTGTCCATGCTCAGGGACTTGGCAAAGCAACCGCTGATCGGCTCTATCTTTGTTGCACTTTGGTTGCTCGGTACTGATACAACATTACCCCTCTGGATTGATTCTACGGTGGAATTACTGGCAGGGTTCACGATTCCTCTTATGTTGATAACACTGGGTGTTTCCCTATCAAATTTGACCACTACAGGATGGTGGCGGAGTATCGGATTTTCCGTATTACGTATAGGGGGTGGCTTGGCGTTTGCTTGGATTGTCGTTTCGCTGTTGGGCCTCACCGGTACAGTAAAAAATGTGGTGCTTCTACAATCCATTATGCCGGCAGCCGTGTTTAACTATCTGTTGGCACTAAAATTTGATCGCGACCCCAATGCAGTGGCGGGTATTGTGGTTGCCTCTACAGTCATGGCTCTCGTTGCAGTGCCATTGCTGTTGGCACTGCTGCTATAACTAATTAAGGATATTAATGTGACTGATGTAAAGCCACTTTCGGGGTACCGAGTCATCGAGTTGGGGCAATTACTTGCAGGTCCTTTTGCCGGTTCATTGTTGGCGTATTTCGGTGCCGAGGTCATTAAGGTGGAGCCACCTGGCAGTGGTGATCCATTGCGTAACTGGCGTGTAATGAAAGATGGCACGTCACTTTGGTGGCGCAGCTTAGGTCGAAATAAAAAATGTATTACTTTGGATTTAAAAACTGAGAAAGGTCGAGAATTGGCCGGCCAGTTGATTGATGGCGCCGATGTGCTGATCGAAAACTTTCGCCCGGGTGTGATGGAAAAATGGGGACTGGGGCCAGAGCGTTTTAAGCCCACCAATCCCGGGTTAGTCTATACCCGTATTTCCGGCTACGGCCAGACAGGCCCCTATGCACACAAACCTGGTTTTGCTTCGGTGTGTGAAGGCATCAGCGGGTTTCGTTACGTCAACGGTTTTAAAGGTGAAGCACCCGTTCGTCCCAACCTGAGTATTGGCGATAGCATTGCCGG